>JBBSCL010000134.1:0-7681 GCA_038250345.1 Leptolyngbyales cyanobacterium | reverse complement strand
TTACGGCAGTAAGCGATGGCGAGGGAAAGGGAGCAACCTTTATCGTGCGGTTTCCGATCGCACCCCGCCAATCAATCAGTCCGGCGCAACCTTCCAGCGATCGCCAGTGGATTGATCTAAAAGGCATTCAAATTCTTGTAGTGGACGACATCATTGATTCGCAGGAGTTTGTGGCGTTTGTTTTAGAGCAAGCAGGCGCGATCGTCACTCCGGCAAGTTCGGCGCAAGCGGCAATAGAACTGTTAGCCCAAGTGAAACCTGATGTGATCATCAGCGATATTGGAATGCCAGACTGCAACGGCTACGAACTGTTACAGCAGATTCGCACAAACTTTATTCAGCTTCAAACCACTCCAGCGATCGCGCTCAGTGCCTACGCCAGCGAACAGAATCGCCAACAAGCATTCGCAGCAGGATTTCAGCGTCACTTGGCAAAACCGATCGACCCAGAAGCCTTGGTTAAAACAGTGGCAATGCTGGCTCCAACCTCTAGGTAAGGTGAAATGCAAGTCAGTCGCTTTTTGGTCACTAGATCAAATATTGGCAGGGTTCTCGATGGGTCGCGATCCCAAATTGTTTGAAGCGCAAGTAAGGAAGCTTACTGATTTAGCGTAGTAACTGTGAAGGGTTAGGAAAAATGGGCAACCTAAGTGCGGGCGGGCTAGTCAACGTGGTCATACTAGAGTGAGGGCTTCAACCTTATCCTGTATCACCTACTACCTGATTGATTCAGGGTATGCTGCTTTTGGTCAACATTCCCTAATCTTGCCTGCGTGGTGCGCCTGTTTGAAGAAATACACTAGAAGCTTAGGATTTACTAATGAGTGAAGGTTCTGCCGATAAACAGCCGGATAAACTGCTGATTAACCAGTCTGAGTCTTTGATGAAACGAGTCATTAAAGGTTCGGTTTGGACTATGGGGGGCTATGCCATTAGTCAAGTTGTTCGTTTAGGAAACAACTTTCTGTTAGCGCGGTTACTCTTTCCTAAAGCCTTTGGGTTAATGGCGTTGGTTTACACCTTCCTGATTGCTCTTCAAATGTTTTCAGATGTTGGCATCAATCTCAGCATTATTCAAAATAAGCGTGGGGATGATCCTAAATTTTTAAATACAGCCTGGACTTTGCAAGTTCTTCGTGGCTTGGTGCTGTGGATTTGTGCTTGCTTAATTGCAATGCCAGCAGCCTCTTTTTATAAAGAACCCTTGTTGCAATCCTTGCTGCCAGTCGTTGGTTTTACAACAGTGATCGACGGCTTACTCTCCACCAACATGGCAACCGCAAACCGTCGGCTCTCATTGAAGCGGTTGACTTTGTTAGATTTGAGTACTCAACTGATCGCAATGATAGTAACCGTGGCGGGAGCTTGGATGGCTCATGCAGCCAAGGCTCCACAAGAACTTGCAGTGTGGGCGTTAGTGGTAGGCACATTCACGAGTTCAATCATTAGAACTAGCTTGAGCCATACGGTGATGGAAGGAATCCGCAATCGCTTTGATTGGGAGCAAGAGGCGTTTAATGAAATTTTTCGCTTTGGTCAATGGATATTTTTTAGCACGGTGTTGACCTTTTTTGCGCTTCAAGGCAACAACTTAATCATTCCGGGCTTGTTGGGCGTTGGCTTTTTTGGAATCTTTACTCAAGCCCAAACTTTATCACGGGCTGCTAATGAAGTGATCCAGGTTTTAGGACATCGGGTTTTGTTTGCATCCTATTCTGAGTTGGCACGCGATCGCCCCGAACGGCTGCGTCCTGTTTTACGGCGATCGCGCCTTGTTTTGAATGGCATCAATCTACTAGGCTGCTTATTTTTTATCTTTCTGGGTAAGCCTTTAATCAACTTTTTATATGACGATCGCTATGCCGATGCCGGTTGGATGCTGCAAATTTTGGCGGTTGGGGCAATGGTGACTGTTTTGGGCTACACCTACATGGATGTGTTAATGGCTCAGGGTCGAACTTATTTTATGACCCTACTGCTGGGCATCCAAGTTGGCATTCAGCTTATGACTGTTTTTGGGGGATACTACTTTGGGGGTGAATTTGGCGCGATCGTCGGGATTGCTGCTGTTGGTTGGTTTTTGTATCCTATTCAGGCATTTATCTTTGCCCGCTTACACCTTTGGCAGCCAGAAATTGACCTGCCGATCCTTGGCATTGCCTCTGTTATGGGAGCCTTGGTGTTAACGCAAGTCATTTAGACAAAATTTGTAGTCCTCTCCTCAGTTTCACTGAAAATCCACTAGTGCAATCAGGGATATCTTTTATGCGGTTTGTTTTTTTGATTCCTGACTATGACGATAGCAAAACCTATAACTGGATAAACTATGCAGTCCAGCGATCGCGGATGCAGTTCGCCAGAGATTGGTGGCTACGGCAAATGCGAGTCAACCAAGTCTATGGTGGCATCTTAAACATCATGCGCCATTGTGCAGTTGCCCGAAGTTGTGGAGTCGATGCGGTATTGGCTACCAAGCGAGGGCACGATACCTATGGTGCCTATAATTTATACCCGAATCTTCCCTTTATCCGCTGGGCAGACCGCCAACCCGATGATGTTTGTATTGTTCCAGATTGCGTTACTGAACTGATTAATCAAGTTGAAGGACGGGCGATCGCCTACCTACAATCTCCCATTTTCGTCTTTGACAACTTTGACTACCGAGATAGCCAAGTTGCACTATGGACAGATTCGCCTTACATGAAGTCTATTTGCCAAAAAACCTATCTAGAAAAAGAAATCCAAATTGTTCCAAATATTGTAGATAACCAGCTCTTCCCATTTATTCCCCAGTCAAAGCGTGAGCCAGGGCTTGTGTTTGCCTTTCCTCGCAAGGGACCAGAGTTTATTGCAAAGACTCAGGAGATCTACAAAGCCAAAGGGGGAAACCATTGGCATTTTGAGCTAATCGACGGTATCAGCATTCATGAATTGGCTAAACAATTTCGGCGACCCCAAGTGTTTCTTGCCTCAGCAGAAATTGAGGGATGTGCTTTGCCGCCCCAAGAGTCCATGGCAGCAGGCGTTGTAGTGGTGGGTAAAACGGCAAGTGGCGCAAACTTTTGCATGGAACATCGTGAAACTGCCATGACAGCAGAAAACCCTGAAGAAGCGGCTCAATGCCTCATAGATTTAGAAAATGCCGCACTGCGTGACAAGCTGTCTTACAACGCTCATCAACATGTCAGTTGCTATTTTCCAGAAAACGACCCCTCTAAGTTTTGGCATCAGATTATTCATCGATATGCAATGACTGCCCCAGAAAAAATCCATGCCCTGAGAGAAGACAAATAGGACTCACATACGAACCAGCTAACAAGGAACTTATGGAAATTAAAAATTCAATTGGGTAATCATCCTATTCAACAAGCCGCTTAAACCCGTTAGGAACTTGCATGAAAATAGCGTGCCAGTTGATTCGGGTTTCGACTATGCTCAACTCTCAACAGCTAGAGATTGAGACTTCGACGTGAGCTTTCGTCCTGAGTGGTCAGCCGAAGGGCGCTCAGCCGAACGCATAGTCGAAGCCGATCTGGTTGGCGGATGATTAACCCGTGTTCAAGTGGCTAGTTATACAGATTTTTTTGCAATTTGAATTCACGTCAGCTTAGTGCAAAAAATGCCATTACTGCGGAAACAGAGCTTTGAGGGTTTTTGCTTCAGTGGCTGCATTGTGATTTTGAGCGACCAGTTTTGCCCCAGTTTTGCCCATTTCCTCTAACTGGTCGAGCGGAGTATGAATGGCAACTTGCATTGCCTCTTTCAACGCGCTTACTGAGCCAGAGGGCACTAGCCAACCAGATTTGCCCGGTTGCACCAATTCAGGAATGCCTGCAATGTAGGTGCTGATGACAGGGCGGCACAGTGCCAAAGATTCCATAATCACAACAGGCAATCCTTCCGCAAAGCTAGGAACTAGCATCACTTGGGCTGCCAAAATTTGCTGCTGTACCTGTTCGTTGGTTGCCCAGCCTGTGATTTCAACATGATTTTCTAGGTGAAACTGGCAGATCATCGCCTCAATTCGTTCTCTCAACGGACCATCACCCACTAGTACGAGTTTGAAGTCATGTCCTTCGGCTGCAAGTTGACCGGCTGCCTCAATCAAAAGTAGGTGCCCTTTCTGCTCACTCAAGCGACCAATGCAAACAAATCGCGGCTGCTTTGGTAGCGGTGTGTAGGGGTGTTTCAAAAACATTTCATCGACTCCACAATGAACGACGTGAATTTTTGACCACTGTGGATAGTCGCACCAGCGATACAGTTGACTCCGACCAAAGGAGCAGACGGACACCACAAAGGCGGCACGTTTGATTTTTTCGGTTAGGGAGATAGCTTGGGGCTTATCAAATTCTTCGGGACCATGCACAGTCAGGCTGTAAGTTGGACCGCCCAATTCATGGCACAGCATGGCAACGGTTGCTGAGTTGGTGCCAAAGTGAGTATGAACATGGGAAATTTTCGATTTGGCAAACCAGCGCAGTAGAACGCAGGCTTCTGCGAGATAGGCGAGATGGTAGACTAAGCCGCGATCGGATGAGTGACCCACCTTATAGGCTAGTTTGACAGCGCTTAGAAAGCGCAATGGATGTTTTAATGCCACATTGATAGTGCTGCTAAGCAAGCCAGAAACGCCTTCCCGTAGCACATATCGGGTTTTGCTGGCTTCTTGTTTGTCGGCTTCGTCAATGATTTCGGCAGCCAGCGATCGAATTGAAAAACGACTGACGGGCACTCCAGCCGCTTCTAGAGCCACAATTTCTCGGCGAATGAAGCTGTGGCTAGTTTTGGGATATTGATTGACAAGATAGGCAATATTCATCGCAAGATCATTAAAGGGAACAAACAGATCCGTAGCTGAGCTTTTCAAAAAATTAGGGAAGATGCAATGTAAGTATTTGGGTCGGCAGCAAGCTTGCATTCTGAGAAGTTGCTCAACGTTCTAACAGTTTTTCTCTAAAAATGGCATCGTCAAATACCGAGACTTAAGCAAATAAATATCTTAGTCCCAAGTAAAGTTACGGAAATGAAGTAATGCTTTAACGATTATTTGCTTACAAGGGATGATTGCCTTTTTTAGGAATCATTTATCGTAGAAGTGTAAGCACTTTTAAGAGAAATTTTGGTGACTACTTCCCTCCAACAACGGCGATCGCCCCTTGCATCGACTGATTATCAACAAGCACTCTTAAATGCGCTGCCATTATCCACTTCATCTCACCAAGGAAACTTTAACACTGCCCTAATCGCCCACAATTGGCAAACCTTACAGCCTACAACTCTAGAAATTTTTCAAATTAATCTCGGCAAATTATGCAATATGACTTGCCGCCATTGTCATGTGGATGCAGGACCCGATCGCCGAGAGGTAATGGATCGGGATACCATCAACGCTTGCCTTGCGGCGATCGACCAGACTAATGCTCATACGGTTGATCTAACGGGCGGTGCCCCAGAACTCAATCCTGATTTTCGTTATTTAGTGGATGAATGTACTCGAAGCGGCAAAAAGGTGATCGATCGCTGCAACTTAACCGTGCTGCTGTTGCCAACGATGCAAGATTTACCGCAGTGGCTAGCAGAGCGTCAGGTTGAAATTGTTTGCTCTTTACCTCACTACCGTCAGCGCAACACCGATGCTCAGCGGGGAGACGGCACCTTTGAAAAATCGATCGCCGCCCTCAAACTTTTAAATGCTGCTGGCTATGGACAGGGTGACCCAAGCCGCTGTTTAACCCTGATGAGCAATCCAGTAGGGGCATTTCTATCAAGTTCGCAGGCAAGGTTAGAGCAGGAGTGGAAAGCGGGATTGTTAAAGCATCACGGCGTTACCTTTGATCGTCTGATTACCTTAAACAACATGCCGATTTCGCGGTATTTGGAATGGCTAGAGTCATCGAATAATTTGCAGCGCTATATGGAACTGCTAGTGAACTCTTTTAATCCAGGGACGATCGCAGGGCTAATGTGTCGCAACACTCTCTCTGTTTCCTGGGATGGTCGGCTGTTTGACTGCGACTTCAACCAAATGCTGGATATAGAATGCCAGCCGAGCAATGGGCGATCGCTGCACATTCGCGACTTTCAACCAGAGTGGCTAACGCAGCGAGAAATAGTCACCGGGCGGCACTGTTTCGGCTGCACGGCGGGTGCAGGGAGTTCTTGCGGAGGTGCAATCAAGCAGCCATAAAAGCATGAGTGACCGATCAAGCGATCGGAAACACGCTAGCCTAGAAACACTGTGGATGTAGATGGAAGGTGATGAAAACACTGCCAATTTTATTGATCTCACTCATTATCGCTACGTGGGTTGGCGCGATCTCAATTCTTTCTGTGCAAAATTTTACTCCGGTTGCGCTCAACTTGCTAGCGTTTCGATCCATCGAGATTCCCGTGGGGCTAGTGCTAGCGTTTAGCGTTGGCGTTGGCATGGTCGGCATGGCGATCGCTCAACTGTTGATCACTTCCCCCTTCCAGAAGCCTAACGAAGATGATTGAGCTTTTTAACAAAACTTGAAACAGCGCTTTCTACTTCAGTAGTTAGGTTGCTATTCCTCACTTGCTGTCAAGTCATACACCCGTCCATCAATTAACAGACGTGAAATGCCTTTTGCTTTGAGATGGGAATAGGTTTTCTGTAAAATTCTGCCATCCGGAAGTTTGATCACTCGCTGTGTTCTAGGATTGGAATACCGTTTGGCAATTCGGTGATTGTCAAACACGGGCAAGATTTTATTCTGCGTTTCTCCTTCAGGAATTTGACCCAGATCAGCGAAATCTCGAAGAGGAGGCGCGATCAGTTCTGAGGCGCGATCGATGACCAGATAGCAAGTTCGAGGAATCAGAGCCTCTGTTAATGGCAAAATTTGGATGATTGCGCCATCTGCTAATTTATTTGCCCCAAATAAAGGCTTGGGCAAACCATCCTCAAAATCATCGTCGTCGTCCTCCAGATCATCATCGTCCTCCAGATCGTCGTCGAGGTCGTCTTCCTCATCTAAATCAAGAATTTCTTCAGCAAGGATCTCCTTCAGCACTTCAGCTTCAGAGTCAAATATTCTCTCTTCACTGGCTTTGGTAGAAATATCAGGCAAAGAGAGTTTTGCGACAGGCAAATCAAATTCGCTTTCGTCCTCGTCAAGCAAAGGTTTTTGCGATCGCCGTTTCAGAATAGGACCATTTTTTAGATCAGACGGCTTAACGGCTATAGACTGCTCAATAAACGCGACACTAGGCTGTTCAACGGGTTCTACTATTGCTGAATCCGTTATGGACTGCACATCGGCAGTATGCCCATCGACGGCTTCAGGCACAACGGGTTGCTCTAATATCGCTATTTCTGGCTCACCAGCAGCTACGTTTATAGATTCTATGATATTGGACGTGATGATATCAGACGATTGACTAAACTCCGCCACAGGCACTTCCAGCAACGGCAGATACTCATTTGAGCGAAGAGCTTGGCGCTTTTGCTGAATAAGTGCTTCGTACTCGGCTGCTGGCAAAGTGCTTTTGAGGATGCGGCTAATGGTAGAGGTACTCACGCTATATCGACCCGCCAAGGTTGAGGTCGTCTCACCCAACTGCCGATAACGCTCAATTACTTCATGTTTTTCAGAGTCGGAAAGTTTTTTAGCAATCATTCATTTAGAGCAAGCTATGAAGAAGCGGCGATCGCCTG
>JBBSCL010000133.1:0-7705 GCA_038250345.1 Leptolyngbyales cyanobacterium | reverse complement strand
CCTGAATGCCAGCAGCCGCAGAATGCTGATGATGCTGAATTTTGCTTAAGTTGTGGTGCCAAACTAATTCCCATATTGCGAGGTCGCTATCGGGTAATGCGAGCGATTGGGCAAGGTGGCTTTGGCAAAACTTACTTAGCGCTGGATAGCGATCGCCTCAACGCTCAGTGCGTCATCAAACAATTTTCGCCCCAAGTGAAAGGCACAAAGTCACTGGATAAAGCCGTGCAACTTTTTCAGCAGGAAGCAGAGCGGCTCAACGAACTGGGCGAGCATCCCCAAATTCCGACCTTACTGGCATATTTTGAGCATGAGCAGCGGCTTTATCTCGTGCAGCAATTTGTTGAAGGGCAAACCTTACTACAAGAAACCATTCAACATGGGCACTTTGATGAACGGCGAATTCGCGCGGTGTTAGTGGGTTTGCTGCCTTTGCTGAAGTTTGTTCATGATCATCAGGTGATTCATCGTGATATTACGCCGTCTAACATTATTCGGCGGGCAAGCGATCATAAGCTGGTGCTGATTGATTTTGGCGTGGCAAAACTGCTGTCAGCAGAGGCATCCGGGCAGCCGGGGACGCGGATTGGCACTGAGGGCTATGCGCCAATGGAACAATTGCGCGGGGGGAAGGCGTATCCCGCTAGCGATATTTATAGCTTGGCGGCGACCTGCATTTTTTTGATGACCCACGTTAAACCAGATGATTTGTATGACCCGATGGAGGGGCGCTGGCTATGGCGCGATCGCCTCCATCAGCAAGGAGGCAGCATCAGTAATGTGATTGCCCAAATTCTTGACAAAATGCTGAAAGATCTAGTCAGCGAACGGTATCCATCCGCTGATGCGGTCATGCGAGACTTGCGATCGGCGCTGTCTCGCCCTGCGGCAGGATCACCCACAACTGCCTCTAGCGCTGCTTCCTCGCAAACACCTCAACCCACCTCTTCACCGCCCTCGTCTCAGCCGCGCAGTGCCCCACTTGCCCCAGCATCCCCACCTGTTACTCCTTCTGGGCAATCTCGCAGTCAATCTGGGGCTGTTGCGTCCTCCCGACCCAGTGTGTCAGCAGGGCGGCTATCAACTCCATCCTCCGGTCAAGGAAACCGCTGTTTACATACCCTCACCGGGCATTCTCGTTGGGTGATGGCGGTATGCATCAGTCCAGATGGTCACTCGGTCATCAGCGGCGGCTTGGATGATGCGATTCGAGTCTGGAATTTGGAAACAGGCACTTTGATGCAATCCTTGAAGGCACACACTAAACCCGTTAACTGTTTATCCATCAGCCCGGATAGCCGGATGTTAGCCAGTGGCAGCGATGACCACACGATTAAACTGTGGAACCTGACCAATGGCAGTTTGCTGCATACTTTAAAGGGGCACTCTGACGATGTAAAGTCGGTGGCTTTTTATGGCGTGGGTCATCTCCTTGCCAGCGGCGGGGCAGATCGAACCGCGCGGATTTGGCAATTGGTAACAGGGGAAGCCCTACGAGTTTTTTCCAATACGGCAGGGATGATTCGAGCGGTGGCGGTCAGTCCAGATAGCCAACTGCTGGCTAGCGGTGGATTGGATAATCAAATCAAGCTGTGGAGTTTGAAAACAGGTGACGTGATCCGCACACTGCCCAAAAGCCATTTCGGTGCCGTGAACGCGATCGCGATCGCCCCCAACAGCAAAATCCTCATCAGCGGCAGCAAAGATAAAACCCTCAAAATCTGGAATCTGACTACGGGCGAAGTCATTCGCACCCTCACCGGACACACCGATTCAGTCAATTCTATTGCGCTCAGCACCGACGGCAAAACCCTAGTCAGTGGCAGCAGCGATACCACCATCAAACTGTGGAACGTAGAAACAGGTGACCTAAAAGCCACCCTCAGCGATCACGTCAGTGGCGTAAATGCCGTCAGCATCAATGCCAACGGCTACCGAATCGCCAGCGGCAGTTCGGACAATACAGTAAAAATATGGCAAGTGAGGTAGAAGAGATACGCAGCTTAGGGCGTGTCATCCAATAGGAGCCAAGCCAGTCTAGATTAATTTGAGCGCCTGATTACGACTCAGCTTCAGATCCTTTATTGAGATTTGGGATAGCGATGAGGGTTTCGATTTTCTCATTTTGATCCAGGTCGAGGATGCGATCGCCGGCTGTATCCCGTCCTTTCATCGGCACTGCTGCTAAATCAAGGCGCACCATGCGATCTTGGCTGGTGAGTAACATCACCTCTGTTTCAGAGCGCACAGAAGTTAATCCAGCTAATGCATCAGTTTTTATTTTGAACTGCATCCCATAGGCACCCAATCCCCCTGGAGTAGACAGCCGCAACAGGGCAACAGGCATCTGTTTGGCATAGCCTCTTTCGGTTACCAGCAACAAGATTCCGCCCTGAGAAGCGGTTGCTGCACCCACTAATTGTTCTCGCTTGCCCAACCGCATCACCAGTTGCCCTTGAGCAGTGCGGCTTTGAATGGGTAGGTGGTCGTCATTTACCTCTACGCGCACCATCCGACCGCTGGATGCTGCAATCACCAGTTGTTCGCCCGGTTGAACGATAGTAATGCTAGCAATTTGATCCGCTTCTTTCAGCTTGAGGGCGGTTAAACCTCTGCCAGTTAAACCCATAAAGTCTTCCAAGAGTAAACGCTTGACTCGCCCCTGTTGAGTGACGATCAGCAAGTTCTTGCCTTCACGGTCGTCCGGCAAGATGAAACTGCCCACAATTCCAGCCGAATCACTTTGGGCAGCAGCAGGCAGCAGCGTAATCAGGGGTGCCCCTTTAGATCGTGCCGTCGCTGGCGGGATGTCGTCTACCCGGATGGCATAGGCTCTGCCACTGCGAGTCATCGCTACTAACTCTTTGGCGGTGGTCGTGAACTGGGTTTGCACGGTGAAATCGTCCAATTCAGTCAAGGTTGCCGAGGTCGTTTCGCCATTGCGATTGCGGGATTGCCGTTGAAAGGCTTTGGGTGTGATGCGTCTGACATAGCCGCGTTGAGTCACTTCCAGCACGGTTTCTGTAACTTCAGTGTCATTGAATGAGGAGTCAGGAGTCAGGAGTGAAGAGTCAGATGCTTGATTTTTTTTGGTTCTGGCTGAGTCTTGGCTTTTAGTTTCTGGCTCCGCTTCTGTTATGGGCTGAGTACCGATCGCCAAAATTTTTGTGCGACGCGGATCACCAAACTTTTTCTTCAGCGATCGCAGGTCTTTTTTCAAAGATTTCAGCAGTTCTCGGCGATCGCCCAAGAGCGATCGCAATCCTGACATTTCAGCGGTCAGTTCCTTCGCTTCTGTTTGCAATTTTTCTCGCTCAATTCCAGTGAGGCGACGTAGCGGCATGGCGAGGATGGCATCCGATTGGCGATCGCTGAGGTCAAACCGATGCTGAAACTCAGTTTTTGCCGTAGTACCATCGGGCGCACCGCGAAGAATTTCGATCACCGCATCCAGATTTTCGAGCGCGGTTAGCAACCCTTCCAGGATGTGATGGCGGTTTTCAGCTTCGTTCAGTTGATGCTGATAGCGGCGCGTTAGAGTTTCTTCCCGAAAAGATATAAAACACTGAAGCATATCTCGCAAAGGCATTTGGCGAGGCAAGCCCTGATCTAATGCCAGCATGGATATGCCAAAGTTGCTTTGCAGCGCAGTTTGACGGTAGAGCGCGTTAAGCACTTTTTGCGGATGGGTGTCTCGCTTCAGTTCGATCACCGCCCGAATGCCATCGCGATCGCTCTCATCGCGCAAATCAGCAATGCCCTCCAGCTTGCCCTGGTTCACCAGGTCTGCCATTTTCTCAATCCAGCCCGCCTTGTTCACCTGAAACGGCAGTTCCGTGACAATGATTGCCATGCGGCGATTCCGTCCTCGTCCAAAGGGAACCTCTTCAAACCGCGACACGCCGCGCACCGGAACGCTGCCTTTGCCCGTGGTGTAAGCCTCCCAAATGCCCTGGGTGTCAATAATTTCGCCGCCCGTGGGAAAGTCAGGTCCAGGAATCAGTTGCACCAGTTTCTCATCGGGCAACGTGGGATTGTCAATCAGGGCAATCAGTCCGTCTACCACTTCCCCTAAGTTATGGGGTGGAATGTTGGTTGCCATGCCGACGGCAATCCCCGAACTGCCATTCAGCAGCAGAATCGGCAGTTGCGCGGGCAGCACGGTCGGTTCTTGCTGTGAGTTGTCAAAATTGCCAATAAAATCAACGGTGGCATCGCCAATCTCAGTCAGCAGTGCCTCATTGCCAATCGGGGCTAGCCGCGTTTCGGTGTATCGCATTGCGGCGGGTGGATCGTCATCTACGGAGCCAAAGTTGCCATGACCGCCCAGCAATGGATAGCGGCTAGAAAATTCTTGCACCAAGCGAACCAGCGCATCATAAACCGATTGATCGCCGTGCGGATGATATTTGCCCAAGACATCCCCCACTACCCGCGCACATTTGCGGTAAGGGCGATCGGGCACTAACCCTAATTCATGCATTGCGTATAAAATGCGGCGATGCACGGGTTTAAGTCCATCGCGCACATCCGGCAAGGCGCGCCCGACGATCACACTCATGGCATATTCGAGATAGGACTGCTGCATTTCGGTATGCAAAGCAGTCGCAATCACCTGTCCACCAGAAAACACATCTAATTGTTTAGCCATGAGCTTTTCCTACTATCTGCACTTCTCACGCACGCTGTGTAATCTAGAACTGACACCATTTAGCATAATGGCAACTTGAGAACGGATCTTCTCTATTCCCTGATATAAAGTCTTATTTGCTGTTTTGCCAACTTTTTGACGCTGAATCCATTAGTAAGGAGCATAGATGAAGACAGTTTTGATTGTGGAAGATGACTTGATGAATGCTAAGATTTTCACAAAAATTTTGCAGAAGCGAGGCGGTTTGGAGGTGAAACATACGGAAAATGTGGATGAGGTGATGCAGATTGCCCAAGGTGGGGAAGCGGATATTATTTTGATGGATGTGTCGTTGGCGCGCAGTGTTTACCAAGGTAAGTCGGTGGATGGCATCAAGATTACCCAAATTTTGAAAAGTGACCCCAATACGGCTAAGCTGCCGATAATTTTGGTGACTGCCCACGCCATGGAGGGCGATCGCGAAAGTTTTTTGAAGCAAAGCGGGGCAGACGGCTACATTTCTAAGCCCGTGATTGATCATCAGGCGTTTGTCGATCAGGTGTTGGCGCTGCTGCCAGCCTAGGAAAGGCATTGGCATAGCCTCTCCTAGGAAGAAATCGCACATTTTCAGCATGAGACAAACAATTCAGGGGCATTACCAACAAAACTCTTCTAAGAACATAAGTACTACCCTAAACTAGATTTAGTCAAGCGTCTCAAAAAAATTCAGTGCTAGATTTGATAAAAGAGCGCATTTTTATCTATGGTTCAACTTCAACCAAAATTTGTGACCAATGCCTGGATGACGGCACCTTGGGGCGAGTTCCTGCACCTTGTTGAAGATCCTGCCAATGGAAAAGCCAAGGGATATTACTTTAACGGGCAAATGAGGGTGGAAACGATGGGAGTGGGTCCAGATCATGCTGCAATTAACAATATTATTAGCGTGGCGATCGCCCTATTTTGCGCCTTAAAAGGAATTCCACTGAAAGGATTAATGAATGGCAGCTATCGTAAAACGGGAGTGCGAGAGGCACAGCCAGATGTTTCTTACTATGTGGGAGAACGAGTTGCCTTAGCACCTCAAGGGAGTGCGATCGCCAATTTGGATCAAGTTGCTCCGCCGGATTTAGCGATCGAAATTGCCGACTCCTCCATCAACGATGATTTAGGCAAAAAACGCCTGCTTTACGAAGAGATGCAGGTTACTGAATATTGGGTGGTGGATGTGGAAAATGCTGAAATTTTGGCGTTTCAGGTAATCAGTCAAGGCAGCCAGCGAATTGCTCAATCACAAGTGCTTTCTGGTTTGGATATGGCAATTTTGGGCGAAGCACTGAAAATGGCGCAGCAAATGGACGATAGCCAAGTGACCGCTTGGCTCATGGCTCAGTTTCAATCGCGGCAAGCTTAAGACTGGGACAAGCGCTTGAAACTTTTCTACTCTGCGGGAGTATAATCAGGAATTGTACAAAGCCCGACCTCTCGTCGAGAATTTCTTCGCTAAGCTGAAGTAATATCGAGCGATCGCGCCCCGCTATGATACGCGAGCAAGAAGCTTTCTAGACGCAATTTATCTAGCAGCGGCTGTTATCTGGCTTAATTGATGACACGCCCTAGTTTATCCACAAAATGCGCGATCGCTGCCTTCAATACAGCAATAGAACGGGTTAAAGAACTTAAAGAGAAGGAGTGTATGACCCGCACAACATATGGAATTTGAGTTTGATCCGTCTAAAAGCCAGTCCAATCAGGAGAAGCACAGTATTAATTTTGTAGAAGCACAGAGACTGTGGGCTGATGCTGACAGAATTGAGATTCTGGCTAAGACCGAAGATGAGCCAAGATATCTGGTGATTGGTAAAATCTTACAAAAGTATTGGTCAGCGATAATTACCTATCGAAACGGCAAAATCCGTATTATTTCTGTTCGACGTTCTCGTGTAGAAGAGGTGGAAATTTATGAAAGCAACCGAATTTGATACCAAATTTGATAATGGAGAAAAGATTACTGACCTTTTAGACCTCTCTCAACTAAAGCATCCTGGATACGAACAACAGCACGTTGATGTCAATTTTCCAACATGGATGATTGCTGCATTAGACCAAGAAGCTAGCAGGCTTGGAGTAACCCGCCAATCTATCATCAAAATCTGGATTGCTGATCGCCTTGCCAGCCTTCCCCGTTAGTGCGATCGCCCGGTTATCGTCGCCAACCTCAAATCCCGATCGCCGCCACAAACCACGTTTTTGATTGTTTGAGTTGAGCGATCGCTTGCAATCCTTTTTAAAGGAAATTATGTTCTAAAGAAAGACTTTAGTCCACCTGAATCTATAAACTCTAAGCCTGCTACTACTTGAAGCTTATCAATAGACTCACAAGTCATCTCTGCTTCTAAATTCACAGGAAGCGAAGTGGTTGTTTTAGAATCCTTAAAGATAAACTCTGATATATTTCCAAATTTTTCTAGATCAGTTAAACTCACTTCTCCCAAAATAGTTTCACGATAAAGGTCAGAAGTTTCACGATAAAGGTCAGGTGCATATCTTGCTATCGTTGACGTATCTGAAATAATCATTTCTGGTTGTACCTTCATCCATTCAGTCAGTGATTTAAGTGCGCTAAGTGGTAAAACACCTCCGCTGCGACCAAGGTTCAGATAAGTCTCTGCTAAAGAAATAAATATTTCTGTTAACTTCCTTAAAATCCGAATAATATTCTTCCTTTCTGATGAGTCATAACTTTGTGGCAAAATATAATCTTTTTTCGCATGGAATAAAGAGCAACGTTTTTCATAAATTTCCTCAATTATTTCCTCGTCTATAGGTTGAAAATTTTGGATTTTACTAGCTTCAACATTGAGTGCTCGCTTAAGCCAAACTTTTTCTGCCTCATCAGGCTTTTCTTCACTATTTTTGTTGATTTTTGTTTTTCTTGGATTGATTAAGCTGACCAAGAGTTCAAGTGCTAAGTACATATTTCGATATGCGTCTGAAAGATCATCTGTGATTTGAGACAGTCGAAAATATCTTAGGCTCTCATGATACTGCTGCGGCTTTAAGTTATCACTTGAT
>JBBSCL010000132.1:0-7710 GCA_038250345.1 Leptolyngbyales cyanobacterium | reverse complement strand
TTGATCCGGCGAATGCGGCAACCTATGACGCGAATGCCAAAGCTTACAGTCAGCAGATTCGGGCGATCGATACCAAACTGAAACAAGCGATCGCTGCCGTTCCTCCTGACAAACGCTACATCGTCAGTTGTGAAGGCGCATTCTCCTACATTGCCCGCGACTATGGCTTGAAGGAGGTCTATATTTGGGCAGTCAATGCCGAGCAGCAAGCCACGCCAAAACAAGTAGAACGGGTAATTAATACTGTCAAGGAGAATCAGATCCCGGCGGTGTTTTGCGAAAGTACGGTCAGCAATGAGGCGCAGCTTCAGGTTGCGAAGGAAAGCGGCGCAAAATTTGCAGGCGTGTTTTATGTCGATTCTCTATCTCCTCCTGATGGTTTAGCACCAACCTATCTGAAGCTACTGGAATACAACGTCAACACTCTGATAAAAGGACTACAAGGCAATTAAAGGAACCCTATGAATGCGATCAGTATTGACGTTAAAAATGTAACGGTTGCCTATCATGGCAAAGTGGCACTGCACAGCGCTTCACTGCAACTCAAAGCAGGAACTATTTGTGGCTTGGTGGGAATGAATGGGGCGGGAAAATCGACCTTGTTCAAAGCAATTATGGGGTTTGTCAAGCCTGTTACCGGACAAATTTTGATTAATGGGTTGCCGATTCACCAGATACAAAAAAAGTGTCTAGTGGCGTATGTTCCCCAATCGGAGGAGGTGGACTGGAACTTTCCGGTGAGCGTTCATGATGTAGTGATGATGGGACGCTACGGCTACATGAACCTGCTGCGGATTCCGCGATCGCCCGACAAACAGGCTGTAAGGGAAAGCCTAGAGCGGGTGGAAATGTGGCAGATGCGCGATCGCCAAATTGGCGAACTATCCGGCGGACAAAAGAAACGAACCTTTTTTGCGCGCGCATTGGCGCAACAGGGAATGGTTTTACTGCTGGATGAACCGTTTGCCGGAGTCGATATCAAAACCGAGAAAATGATGATCAATCTGTTGATCGCTCTTCGTCAAGCGGGGCATACCATTTTAATCTCAACCCATGATCTCGCCTCCATCACCACATTTTGCGACCAAGTGGTGCTAATTAATCGCAGCATCTTGGCATATGGCGATACCTCCGAGGTGTTTACCGAGGAAAATCTAGCCCGCACCTTTGGCGGTTCGGTTGGCGATTTCTCGTCTGCCAAAAATCGGTTAACTCCAGTCAATCAGGAGGAGCAGTCATGGACTTAGTTCAGTGGTTTGCCGCACCATTGCAGCACGAGTTTATGGTGAAGGCGATTTTGGTGAGTGCGCTGGTGGGGCTAGTGTGTTCCGCTCTATCTTGCTATATGACTTTGAAGGGCTGGGCTTTAATGGGCGATGCGGTTTCCCACGCGGTCATGCCAGGTGTAGTGATTGCCTATATCCTAAATATTCCCCTTGCCGTTGGTGCATTTGTGTTTGGGGTGGGTTCGGTGATCGCGATCGGGTTCATTAAATCAAAAACCCGTGTGAAAGAAGATACGGTGATTGGCTTAGTATTTACCGGATTTTTTGCCTTAGGGTTAGTGTTGGTTTCTAAAGTCAAAAGCTCAATTGATTTAACCCATATTCTGTTTGGCAATGTCTTAGGCATTTCAGATTCGGATATTATGCAAACCATTATCATTAGCGTCATTACCTTAGTGACACTGGCGATTTTACGCAAAGATCTAATCCTGTTTTGCTTTGACTCCACTCACGCTCGTTCTATTGGAATTAACATTGTTTTTCTTTACTACGTTCTGCTGTCTTTGCTATCCCTGACTGCGGTTGCTGGGCTGCAAACCGTGGGTATTATTTTGGTGGTTGCTATGCTGGTGACTCCAGGGGCAACGGCGTATCTGTTGAGCGATCGCTTTGACCACATGATACTAATTGCAATGGCTTCGGGTGTCTTTTCTAGCGTCATGGGCACCTACATCAGCTATCACATTGACGGCTCCACGGGCGGCTGTATTGTAGTGCTGCAAACACTGTTGTTTGTAATCGCGATGATTTTTGCACCCAAGCACGGGTTGCTCGTCAGATCCAGAAAACAATTGAGTGAATCAGTATAAGAAAGCTAAGAAACGCAATGTGCGACTAATTTGCCCTGCGTTATTTCAGGAAAGTCGCCCATCAGGTTAAGCAATAAATGATCCATTGTCATTCTGTTGAACATCCCAAAGGTTAACCAAACCCTTGATGCAGAATGAGTCTATTACCGTCAGGGTCATTAGCATAAATTTCTCTACCGTGAGATGCGGTGAGAATTTCATTGATGGGAGGATAGCCCAACTCAGTGATGTGAGCGATCGCCGCTTCTAAATTAACGACTTCTAAACAAAGACTGATGGGAGTCCGTAATTCGCCCTTCGCCATTTGTAATTCGTCATTCAACTTTGGGCGATAGATGCCTAGTTTTACTCCTGGCAGTTGAAATTCTGCGTAGACATTGGGCGTATAGGCGGTAGGTTCTTGGGTGAGCAGCGCTTTGTAAAAGTCTACTAGGCGCTCAAAGTTGGGAGTCGCGATCGCAAATAGAGCAGCGGTGTGATTTAAGGGCATCGTCTAGATTTGCTGACAAAGCATGAAAAAACGTGATTACTCAAAGATAGCTAAGGTATCCTGAGTTAAATCTAAGCAGCAGTGGTAAACGGGATGCAAATGAGACTGGCGGCACGAGTTGGGCAGGTGAACCCTTCACTCACCTTGGCGATCGACTCGAAGGCAAAAGCGATGAAAGCTGAGGGTGTTGATGTCTGTAATTTCAGCGTGGGAGAGCCAGATTTTCCGACTCCAGCGCATATTCGCCAAGCAGCGACAGACGCTTTAGAAGCTGGCAAAACTCGCTACGGAGCCGTGGCAGGCGAGATCAAATTGCGGCAGGCGATCGCCCAAAAGCTGCAAAAAGATAACGGGCTTTGCTATGGCGCTGAAAATGTCATTGTGACCAATGGCGGCAAGCACTCCCTTTACAACCTGATGATGGCGACGATTCAGCCGGGAGATGAAGTGATTATTCCCGCGCCTTACTGGGTTAGCTATCCCGAAATGGTGACTCTGGCAGGCGGCACCTCCGTAATTGTGCAAACGGACGAAACCACGAGCTTCAAAATCACTCCAGAGCAGTTACAGAAGGCAATCACACCGAATACGCGCCTGTTTGTGTTGAATTCTCCCTCCAACCCAACGGGCATGGTTTACTCGCCGGATGAAATTCGCGCCCTAGCAAAAGTAGTGCTTGAAAACGATCTTTATGTCGTTTCAGACGAGATTTACGAAAAGCTGCTCTACGATGGAGCCGAACATCTCAGCATTGGAGCCGCCAGTCCAGAAGCCTTTGAGCGCACTATTATCAGCAGCGGCTTTGCCAAAGCCTATGCCATGACGGGCTGGCGGATTGGGTTTTTGGCAGCTCCCATTGAACTAATTCGCGCTTGCAGCTTGATTCAAAGTCACAGCACTTCCAACGTGTGTACGTTTGCTCAATATGGCGCGATCGCTGCCTTAGAAGGCTCTCAAGACTCCATCCAAGAGATGCTGCAAGCGTTTACCCAACGCCGCAAGCTAATGCTGGGCTACCTGAATGAGATGCCCGGTATCACCTGTGCAGAACCCAGCGGCGCATTCTACCTACTGCCCAACATCAAACGCACCGGCATGAAGTCGATCGAATTTTGTGAAGCATTGCTGGAAGAACAACAAGCCGTCATGGTTCCTGGCATTGCCTTTGGCAGCGATGGCTACGTCCGCATTTCCTATGCGACTGACACCGACACTATCAAAAAAGGGATGGAGCGCCTCGATAAATTTGTCCGGTCACGGCTTTAAGAGCGCCCCAAGAAATCAATGATCCATTTTGAAAGAAGGCGATCGCAGGTAAATAAATTATCAACAAGACACGTTGCTCAAGGGACGAAATATGAGTCGGATTGTCCTAACGACTATTGGAACTTTAGGTGATCTACATCCTAAAATTGAGATCGCGCTGGAATTACAAAAGCGTGGTCATCAGTATTCAGCATCGCGAGTCGCTAAGGAACTGCGCGAACTATTAGAAAATCCGATTTATGCAGTTAAAGCAACCCAAATCGGAGGAATCATTCAGGCAGAAAATGGGGTTAATGTAGCGTGTGATGCAATTGAGAAAATGCTTCAAGCAATCTGAATTTTTTAGTGTGAGCGTTGCACTCTACAGGAGTGTGCTAAGCGATTGGATGGTGCTTGCAGCCAAGTACGGCAATATAAAACTGTGGCACGGTCACAAATCTGCTCTGACCTGGGGTTTTCCTAAAAAAATGCAGCGATGGGCAGTGAGTGTGTTACAACGTTTTCGTTGTTGTGTGACTTGGATGGGTTGATGTGAAGCCACAGTTATCGGGGTCGGCTCGTCAACAGGCTGCTCGGAAGGCGCATTTAGCATCTTCTGGTTTTTCTGCTGCAAACATGAATCGTTCAAAGCGTCGGATTAATTCGTCTGGACGACCGTTGCAGATGAATCGGCAAGGATCGCCACGTAGAAGCAAGCCCGGTATTTTTAGAACGATTATTCGTAGAGTGGCGATCGCTTCAATTCGGCTAACTGCCATTATCTTAAGAAGCGCCGTCAAAATTGGACGGAAAAAAATCGCGGGTCAACCTGTCTGGCTGATTTCCGCTGTCGCACTGTGCCTCAGCTTTTTTATCGGCACGGGTTTAGGCATGATTCGGGCTGGGCTTGGGCGATCGCCTGATGCCTCTGCTCAATCGGTTGCCTATAGCGAAGGCGGATTGAACAGCAACGGCAGACCGCACCTCTCCCCGTTGCCGACTGCCAAAGAAGTGTGGACGTGTGATGTAGCGGTGATTGGCGGGTCACTGGGTGGAGTTGCCGCTGCTTCTCATGCAATGCAGTCTGGTGCTACCACCTGTTTGATTGAGCTAACGCCTTGGTTAGGCGGGCAGATTAGCTCTCAAGGAGTTTCAGCGCTGGATGAATCGCAGTCCATGCGATCAGATGAAACTCTATCTGAAAGCTGGATGCACTTTAAGCGCTTGCTTGCTAAGCAAATCGTGAAGTTGCCAGACTGGACGAACTTGAGAGGCGATCGCCGCGTGGATGAAATCAATAGCTGCTGGGTGGGCATATTGTGCTTCCCGCCGATCGCCGGAGCCTCCGCCTCAGAACAGCTTTTGAAAAATGCCGCCACGCGATCGCCCAACAGCCGTTGGAGTGTTTCCACGGCGTTTAAAGGGGCAGACTTTGATGCTAGCGGTCGGCTGGTGACTGCCATCCATGCGGTGCGGCGCACTCCTCGCGACCCCAATTACCTCCCCCAAGGGCGATTTTCAGCCGAACTGTCAAAATGGTATGCCTGGAGTTCCACGAATGAGTTTGAAAAAACACCCATTCGACTAGAGGCTCCCGCTGGTAAAACCATGATGGTGATTGATGCCACCGACACCACGGAGCTAGTCGGTTGGGCAGGCGTTCCCCATCGCCTCGGCTCCGATTCGATCGCCACCACTGGCGAACGCAACGCATCTCGCCAAGACAATCAAGATTGTACGCAGGCTTTCACGTTCCCATTTGTGCTGGCAATTCGGGATGATCAAGGCGCTAGCCTGCAAACCCTAACTCAACTAGAATCTGGCTACTCTAAAGAAGAACATCGCAAAGACTACGATTTGCAGGGGTTTCCAGTCTTTACAGGACGCAGCTTTTTTAATTACCGCCGGATTGTTAGCGTTAATCCTGGTGATCCTTACGCCTCAACCCCTTCACCCGGCGATATGACCCTGGTGAACTGGAATCGCGGTAACGACTGGAAGTTTATGGACCCGCCGTTGATTTTGAGCGATACCGACATTGATAAATCGGGGCAGCGGCAAAACTGGCTGGGCGGTTTGTCGATCGCAGCGCTGCGCCACGGAGAAAATCATGCCCTGTTGTTTGCCCATTGGCTATTAGAAAACCACGCTAAAGAACTACCGATGTCTTACCTGTGGGGCACGGAGTCGCCTTTGGGTACTGCATCTGGCTTGAGCATGGTGCCCTATATTCGCGAAGGGCGGCGGATTGTGGGGCGCAAAGCATACAATCAACGAGAATTTGCGGTGCGTGAGGCGGACTTACGAATCGATCTTCCTGGATCGCGTGATCTTAGCCCCACCGCGATCGCCCGGATTCACTACAGCATCGATATTCATGGGTGCCGCTATCGCAATTCGGAAGACGATGGCGAAGCGGCGAGCGCACCGACTTTAGAGACAAATGTGCGTCCGACCTTGATTCCAATTGAAGGATTGATTCCACGCGGTGTGGATAATCTGCTGATTGGCGGCAAGGGCATTGCAGTCACCCATATTGCCAACGGCATGACGCGGATTCACCAGGGCGAGTGGAGCATTGGCGCATCGGCTGGGGCGATCGCGGGCTGGCTAACAACCCGCAATCAACCGGGATTATTACCCCAAGATATTGCTTCAAAAAACTTAATTTCTCAAGTGCGCGACCACATGAGCCGCCAAGGCTTGGGCTTAGATTGGCAACAAACCACCAGCTTTCTCCCAAGATTCACGCAGTCGTCGAACCCAGCGGATGAACCTGAATAGACTGCCATCGCAATCGCAAGTATTCTAATGAGAAGTCAATTAAACCCGGTTATTTATGCCGTACTACTCCCAACCCGATCGCATTCCAACCTTGCTTGAGGCGCTCAACAACCAAACAGTGGATCAGTTAAAGGCACTGGCGGGTCTGCTGCCAACGGGCAAGATTCCGACCCGTAAAGCTGAACTGGTGAGCTATGTGCATCAACACTTGCAGGGTAAAGGGCTAAAACAAATCTGGAACCAGTGCGATCGCATCCAGCAAGCGGTGGTTTTAGAAGTAGTACATTCAGACAAGGACTGCTACCAGGAAGCCCGATTTACCAATAAGTATGGTGAGAAACCAATTTGGGGAACGGGCAATAGTTATTCCTACCAATACAAACCTTCAATTTTAGGATTGTTGTTCTACAGCTACACCATGCCTCAGGATGTGAAGGCGCAACTGAAGGCATTTGTGCCCCAGCCGGAAACCACCCAGATTGAAAGTGTTGAGAGCTTGCCAGCCACATTTTCTAGCACTTCGCAAGACTATGATTCCCTGACTCGTCAACGCATCACTCGTGCTGTTGAGTTGCCGATGCAGTCACAGGAAACAGAACAATTAGCACGGCGAGATTTACAAACCGTCTTGCGATTAGTTGATTTGGGAAAAGTTGCCATTAGCGATAAGACTTTTTATCCCACAGGTGCGACCTTAAGCGCGATCGCCGAGGTGCTAGAAGCCGGCGACTACTACAGCGAGTGGGCAGAAACTCAATCTCCCGCAGGCTGGCGATACGATTATCTGATTGGACCCATCAAACCCTTTGCCTGGGTGATGTTGTTGCAGGCAGGCAAACTGGTCGAATTAAACGGCAAGCGCTTGAGTTTGACCAAAACTGGACAGAAAGCACTGACTGAACCAGCCGAAAAGACCTTACAAGCACTGTGGAAAAACTGGTTAAAAACCACCGTACTGGATGAATTGCGGCGGGTGGATAATATCAAAGGACAAACGGGCAAAGGCAAGCGCAGCCTGACAGCCGTTGCCGGACGACGCAGTAAAATTGTTGATGCCCTCAAAGATTGTTCGGTGGGGCAATGGGTGAAACTGGCT
>JBBSCL010000131.1:0-7811 GCA_038250345.1 Leptolyngbyales cyanobacterium | reverse complement strand
TCCTGCATCTGAATTCGCTGCCAATTTTGCGCTTGAATCTTGTTGGCAAACTGGCGGTTTTGTTCAAATAGCTGAAGCACTTCTGCATCACTCAAGCCCATCGGCGGGATGGTCATTAATCCTTTGATTTGAAGGTGCTGACACTGATCAAGTTCGGTTAGATCAGCCAATAGTTCCGCAGTTGTCCAGCCATATTTGTTAGGGTCTGGCAACAATTTTACTTGCAAGCAAATTTGAGGTTTTTGGGTTAGCGATGCTGCTAGGCGATCGAGCCGGAGCGCAAGTTTTAAGCTATCAACCGAATGAATCCATTGGAAACACTGCAATGCTTTTTGAGCTTTATTTGTTTGCAGATGCCCAATCAAATGCCAAACCACATCGGGTAGATCGGCTAATTCTGTTTGCTTGCTTTCCGCTTCTTGAACTTTGCTTTCCCCAAAATCTCGAATTCCTGCCGCATACGCTTCTCGCATTGCCTCCACGGAAACTTGTTTGGTGACTGCGATTAAGCGAACTGAGGCAGGCAAAGATGATTGAATCTGAGCAACGCGCTCGGAAATCGTGCCGACTAAGTGAACTGTCATTGAAAGGTTTGTTTGTAGAGCTTGAGGAGTTCGGTGTGTTCGGGTGGCGATCCTAAACGTCGCAATTGCCGCATACGATTTTCGATCGCGAGTCGAGCATCGGCACGACGAATAGGCTCGAACTCTAATCCTTCTTCATCTGTTGACACGAGAAAAAATAACCGTTGGGAGTATAAGGTTGTGAATAACTCTCGGTTAGCGTCAACCAGACACATTCTAAAAAGCAAGCCAAAGTTTGGATGATTTAAGTAGTTTTCGTCGCTCATTTAGACTTGCTTTAGATAGACTCTCTATGTTACGTGGTTTTAGCTCTACGCCTATCGATCGCGCTATTTTCTGGTTCGGGAATAGACAAACGATGGAATTAAAATATGAAGCAATCGATTAAAGACCGCTACTCCAGAAGATGCGAATTCCCCAGAATATAATCATAGCCGCGATCGCCAACCAATCTAAAACCCCCAGGCGAAATTGATGCCACGGCACATGATGCTGGTTGGGCGTGGTAAATCCGCGAACCGTCATCGCGCTGGCGATTTGCTCGGCTCTGAGCAACAGATTGTCTAGCAATCGCTCAGCCACAAGCAGCCAAATTTGAAGAGTGCGGCGCAACCCTAGCTTTTTCCAGTTAATAGAGCGGGTGCTGACCGATCGCACTAGATTTTGGAATTCTTCTAGTACTAACGGAATAAACCGGAGAGAGAGCGTCAGCGTCAGGGCAATTTCGGTGACTGGCACCTTGAATCGGCGCAAAGGACTCATCCAACTTTCGATCGCGGCAGTCACAGCTTCAGGTGCCGTCGTCAGCAAAAATAAGTTTGTACTGTAAAGCAACGTAAACAGCAAAGTGCTAACTCGAATAGCAAGATCGAGCGATCGGCGAGTCACGGTCAACGAGCCAACCTTCAGCAGCACATAGCGATAGTCGGTGGGTTGCGGTAATGCGATCGCTGGAGCCTGTATGGGCTTCTCTGGGGCTTTCGTCCACGTCAACGGATTCCAAGGCTGAGATGCTGCTGTCGCCGGAGGCAATGTTGTTTGTTGAGAAAACTCCAGTTCATTCGCAGGCAATCGGGGTTGATGGCTGGCATTTAACCCATCAGGAAGCAGCGTTGTCAACACAAAAATCAGAACACAAAAGAAAGTAAGCCAGCCGAGTTGTTGCCGCCAAACTCGCAGCGGAATCTTAGCGGAAAGAGTTAGCAGGAGCAGCAAGCCGACTAAAAGAAGCCGCCAGAAGGGAGTTGCTAGGATGGGTGCCAGCAGGAAGGTTAGCAGCCATCCTAGCTTGATCCGAGGATCGAGGCGATGCAGCCAAGTGGTGGGTTGTTCCAGAAAAAGCCCCAACGGGAGCGATCGCAGCAAATCCATAGCTACTTTATCTTCACTCGTGTGGCTCGGTTCACTGTCTTTTCACTGCGCTCTAAATCGCGTAGCTTTTTACCGCGCCAAAACAGCCGCACCGGGGTTCCTGTAAATCCAAGGGATTGGCGAAACTGGCGCTCAATGTAGCGACGATAGCTATCGCCAAACAGTTCGGGATCATTGACAAACAACGCGATCGACGGCGGTTGAGCGCTAACCTGAGTGCCATAGTAAATCTTGCCCTGACGACCCCCACGAGTGGTGGGAGGAGTATGCCAACTGACGGCATCTTCTAGCACTTCGTTGATCACAGAGGTCGTCACCCGGCGACGATGCTGCTCAGCGCCAACATTCACAAGATCTAAAATCTTTTCCACCCGCTGCCCCGTTTTGGCGCTGATGAAAATCATCTCTGCCCAATCTACAAAGTGCAGCCGACTGCGAATATCGCGTTCGTACTCATAAATGGTTTCATTATCTTTTTCAATGGCATCCCATTTGTTGACGATCAACACACAGCCGCGTCCTTCTTCTTCGATGCGCCCCGCCAGTTTTTGATCTTGCTCAGTCACGCCATCGATCGCATCCAGCACAAACAAAACCACATCTGCCCGTGCGATCGCCTTAAATGCGCGGTTGATGCCAAAAAATTCGGGACCGTATTCCACGCTCTTTTTCTTGCGAATGCCAGCCGTATCAATCAAGCGATAGGTTTTCCCGTTTCGCTCTACCACCGTATCGATCGCGTCACGAGTGGTGCCCGCAATGGGGCTGACGATGGCGCGGTTTGAGCCGACAAACGCATTCAGGAGGCTCGATTTACCTACGTTAGGTCGTCCGACGATCGCCACCTTAATTTCATCATTTTCAACAATGTCCTCTTGGGGAGGCAGATGCTTCAGCAATTCATCCAGCAGATCCCCGGTGCCGTTGCCGTGAATGCCAGAGACAGGATAGGGTTCACCCAAACCCAGTTCCCAAAACTCCATTGCCTGCATGATGCCGTGATCAACCGATTCGCACTTGTTGACTGCCAGCAACACAGGTACAGGCTGTTGTCGTAGCCATGTAGCGATCTCCTGATCGCCACCCGTCGGTCCGGTCATGCCATCCACAATGAAGATTGCGGCACTCGCTTCGGCTAATGCAGTCAGCGCTTGTTCGCGGATTAGGGGCAAAAATTCTGTATCGTCGTCAAATACTAAACCGCCTGTATCGACTACCATAAACTCACGATCGCGCCAGTAGGCAGGCTTGTAGGTGCGATCGCGGGTTACACCCGGTTCGTCATAGACGATCGCTTCTTGCACCCCTGCCAACCGATTGACAACAGTAGACTTGCCCACATTTGGGCGACCAATAATGGCAACAATAGGTAATGGCATAGGTGAAGACGCTAAAAGGAAAGCGAGTTCAAACTATTAATTTGTTTAACGCAAATTCGTTTGAATCTCAGTTCTTCATTCTAACGATCTTTACAAAATACTGTTGTATCAATTTTTCACTATTTCCTTTTTTCTTAAGTTAACGCCACTATTTCCGGTTCACTTTCCTGAGAAGCCGCAAAAGCCTTGAAAGAGGGTGATATGTACTCGGTGCCAGCCAGAGCCTTTTGATTCGGAGGCTCTGGCATTGATTTTTTAACTATGCAATTTGCCGACTGTCCTACGCCTGCCATTGTGATGAACGCTGCCGCTTATTCTATTTCTGGGGCAAACCAGAAGCTGTATTCGCGGCTGAAAACGTCGCTGCAACTTAATTTGCGTCGTCAAATCTTTTTGGCAGTCTGTGATGATCTGGAGCTACGCAGTTATCTTGTCGCTCAGTTGCAGACGGCTCTTCGCTCTCCGCGCTTTGTAAGTTTGAATTTAAATCTAAGTGATCCCAACCCGATGGCTCAAGTCGCTCAGTGGTTGTCGCAGCATAGTAGTACGTCTGCTAGCCATTCTCTGAGCTTTCAGATTCTTGGGGTAGAGCATCTCACTCGTCAACCCGCCCCAGTGCAAAAACGATTTTTGACCCATTTGCAAGCCATTGAATATTATTTGCCAGGAATCGACGGCACAATGGTGTTGTGGTTGCCGCGTCCTTGGTTGCGATCGCTGCAACAATCGGCTCCAGCCTTTTGGGATTGGCACACCGCATTATTTGAGTTTGAGGGCGACCCTACGCCGTTAAGAAGCATAAGCCAAGTCCGGGTAGGCAGCGATCGCGCGCCAGATTCTGCGATCGCCCAGTTGCAAACTCCTCCAGTAACTAGCCACACCGATCATTTCAGCTACTCAAAATCCTCCAATCTAGCCCCCGCCATTCCCCTTCATCACCCTGAGCCTTTAACTGAATCCTTCACAGAAAGTGCCCCCGCAGAAGAATCGGTGTGGGACATGCTGACTTACGATTTAGCGCAATTCGATACCAGGGAGCAATCGAGGAAGCAAGCGCGGGATCAAAACTCAAAAGCGCAAAGCGCCGCTGACGCTAACAAAATATCTCCTAGGTCAACGCTAAGCATTGGCAAAGCCAGTCCGCAGGACTTACAAAACTCAAAACTCAAAACTTCTTTTCCCGACACTTCCCATTTGACCGATCAGGTTCTTGCCGCGATCGCCCACGAACCCGCCTTGGCAGAACATCAAACAGCACTAAGAGGTTTGCAACAAATCGATCAGTTGCTAGACCAGCGAGCAACCCCAAAAACGATCGCGGCGGCATATCTCAATTTGGGTCGGCTTTACCGCGATCGACTGGAGCAAGGCAATGCATCGCCAGAAACGCTAGGCATTGCGATCGCGGTTCATCAAGCCACGTTGGAATGGCTGCAAGATGACACCCCCCGATGGGTCGATGAGGCGAATGATTTAGGCAATCTGTATTGGATGCAGTCTCACAGTTCTGTTGCCGCCGATCAACAGCTTGCCAGCCTGCAAAAAGCAATTCAAACCTATGCCTTGGCGCTGGATAAAACCACGCCTCAAGCTAATTCTCACGCTTATGCCATGATCCAAAACAATTTGGGATCGGCTTACGGAGATTTGGCTCAATATCAAGATCCTGCAAATAATTTACTGAAATCGGTTGAAGCCTATGAGTCGGCGCTGCGCCACCGCGATCCGCAAGAGGATACGGCTCGCGATGCCGCTACTCAGAACAACTTGGGCACCGCCTGTTGGAATTTAGCTCAGCATCAACAGCCGATCGCTCGACTTAATCAGGCGATCGCCGCCTATCACGCTGCACTCAAGCACTACACCCCACAGTGTGAACCGATGCACTATGCCATGATTCAGAACAACCTAGGCACCGCCTACTGGAATCTAGCACAGCATCTTAAACCCAACCCAAATCCAAATCTGGCTCATTTCACGGTGTCTCCAACTCGGCTGTTGCAATTGGCGATCGCCGCTTATCACACTGCCCTCCACTACCGCACGTTGGCAGATGTTCCCGCGTCTTTTGCGGCAACACAAAACAATTTGGGCACTGCCTACTGGAATTTGGCAAACCTAAAGACAATAGCTCCTGATGATCGTTGGCAGCATTTACAGCAGGCGATTCAGGCATATGAAGCTGCGATCGCGGCTGTAGACATCCTCTCTGCTCAAACTGAACATCGCCCTGCCCTCACCTTTGATGTGTTTGCCACTTTCAATAACTTGGGCTTGTCTTATTTTCAGCTTGCGGGCGATCGGCACAATAACATTATCTCTACTCAGCGCCAAACCCTTTTAGAATCTGCCCTAAATCAACATTTGCAAGCGCTCCACGGCTGGGAGCCGCTCTCCGATTTTTATCAAACAACTTTAGACTACATCACTCAAACTGCCCGTGCTTTTCACAGCGAATTTGGCATCCAAGGGCAAACCCTGGCACTTTCCAAAATTCCAGCCAATCTTTTGCCAGAAGTGATGAGGAAGTTGTGAAAAAGATTATGCAAACATCACGTTTTTTGTAGAAGTGGGCTGTTCAGCCTAGAGCAATGATAGATGGTTACCGGGAAATGATAGGCTCTAAGAAACGCCACACATCATAGATTCCGTGGGACGCAATGGGAGGTATGAACTTTATGAAACGACTATTCTGCCTGTTGGTAACCTGCATGGTTAGCATTTTGAGTTGGTCAGGCTTGAGCCAAACTGCATTGGCTGCCACTCAAAATTCTCCAGCAAGCCAACTCTCGATCGCTCAATTTAGCTGGCTCAATACAGCTACAGCACCTAAGCTTTTTGCAGCAGCAGAACCAGAAGCCGATCTTCGGGATGTTGTGAGCGACAAAATGAGCGAACTGGGTGCCAAAATCGATTTGAACAATACCAATATGCGGTCATTTCGGTTATATCAAGGGATGTATCCGACTTTGGCAAGCTTAATTGTGAAGAATGCACCCTACGAAAACGTAGAGGATGTATTAGAGATTTCTGGATTAACCGATCGCCAAAAGGAAACTTTGCGTACCAATCTAGATAGCTTTACCGCAACCCCTCAAGAATCAGCACTGGTTGAAGGGGCAGACCGAATTAACAACGGCATCTATCGTTAGATCACTTTTCCTACCGCTTACCTTAAAGTTGCTCAATGTTCAGACTTAAACGAACGGAGCAACTTTTTTTTACTCTTAATTCTGCACTTAATAATTGTTAGCTTAGAAGCTACACCTCCCGGAGTTAATTCTTGCCTCCAAGCTTTGCAGCAACGCCTCAATTGTCACCGCCCCAAGCCTTCGATGTCATCATTGTTGGAGCAGGCGCGGCAGGGCTATACACCTCCCTTTGCTTGCCAAAACATTTAAGTATCGGTCTGATTACCAAAGAGCCGATTTCCCTTTCAGCTAGCGATTGGGCGCAGGGCGGAATTGCCGCTGTCACTGACCCAAACGATTCTTCAGATCTGCATGTTCAGGACACCCTCCGTGCTGGCGCAGGCTTATGTGATTACGATGCAGTCAAGTTTTTGGTAGAGCAAGCGCCCAAGTGTATTCAGGCGCTGGTGGAGATGGGTGTAGGGTTCGATCGCCACCACGGCACCTTAGCATTAACCCTAGAAGCGGCTCACTCCCGGCGGCGGGTGCTTCATGCCGCTGATACAACTGGACATGCCTTAGTGAGTACGCTAGCAGAACAGGTTCTCATCCAAAAAAACATTCAAGTGCTGCAAGGCTTTGCGCTTGATCTGTGGATGGATGACACGACTCAGCGCTGTTTGGGGATCGCGATCGCCTCTAGTACTCGAATTAGTTGGATTCGAGCGGGAGCAGTGATCTTGGCGACTGGCGGCGGCGGACAGGTGTTTGCCCAAACGACAAATCCGGCGTTGAGTACGGGCGATGGAGTGGCGATCGCTCATCGTGCCGGAGCCATTCTGCGCGATCTGGAATTTGTCCAGTTTCACCCCACTGCGCTAACTAAACCGGGTGCGCCTCGGTTTTTGATTAGCGAAGCAGTGCGGGGCGAAGGTGCCCATTTAGTCGATGATCAGGGGCGGCGGTTTGCCTTTGACTACCATGCTGATGGTGAATTGGCACCACGGGATGTAGTCAGCCGAGCAATTTTCAGCTATTTGCAAGCCAACCAAGCCGATCCCACTACTGCCCATGTTTGGCTAGATCTGCGCCCCATTCCCGCTGAAAAACTTCAGCACCGTTTTCCCAACATCATCCAAGTGTGCAAACGGTGGGGAATTGATGTTTTCAACGAACCCATACCCGTCGCGCCCGCTGCTCACTACTGGATGGGGGGGATCACCACAGATCTCACTAATCACACTTCTATTTCAGGACTGTATGCGGTTGGCGAAACGGCTAGCACTGGTGTACAAGGTGCCAATCGTCTCGCGAGTAACTCTTTGCTGGAATGTTTGGTGTTTGGT
>JBBSCL010000130.1:0-7851 GCA_038250345.1 Leptolyngbyales cyanobacterium | reverse complement strand
TCACCCAAGCCGACGCGATCGAAATTTTCTGGTTCAAGAGTTTGTAGATTCGCAATCTCTAACTGCTGTTGACTCGTAATGGCTTCCAAAACATTGGCATCAATGTAAATATCATCCAGGCTGACGGGGCGGCTGATGTCTAATAATTGCAGGATACCGCACTGATCTTGAATCTTGTCCCGACGCTGCGATCGCACGTCTTGCACTAGGACATCTAGGGCAGATGGGGGAACGGGGACCAATTCCTCGGCTCCAGGAAATTCTGCTGGCGGATCAACGACAATCTCGCGCCAATCTAACTCCAGCACCGAACAAATTTCTAAAAAGATATGACGCTCAACAGGCTGCCCAGTAAAAAATCGCCAAATCGGTTGACGTGTTTTTAAGTTCACCTCCCCCGCTAGGTTCTCTTGGGTCCATCCCTTGAGGACAAAGGCGCGTTTTGCGTGTTGAATCTTTGTGAGTAGTATCTGAAGCGATCGCTTGACGATGAGATAGACCTCTCAGATTAAAGTTTAATAAATTTCAAAGTTTAATAAATCAAACATTCTTAGATACCTGGCACCTTAAAGCTTTTTTTGGATTAATTCCTCCCTCTACGGTGCAAGTTATACAAAATCAAGTAAATAAACTTTGTATTTACTTGATTCCATGAAATCAAACGCTTCTTGGTTGGGTGCTGAACAGGACAAGGGTTATCAGGACAGCGTAAAATTCTTGCACAGCAAGCTCCTCAGGGATTTTGAACTTTCTTAACGGGACTGGCGCGATTCGAACGCGCGACCTGTCGCTTAGGAGGCGACCGCTCTATCCTGCTGAGCTACAACCCCAACTGAATTCGATTTAATCATAGCAGCATCGAAATGCTTGGGTGGCTTTGATTATTTCAATGGATTTTAACAGCATCGGTCTAGCCTGACCCATCAATGGACAATACAATCACCGTGATGTTATCGCGACCACCATGTTCTTTTGCCGCATGAATTAGGGCAGCAGCGGCTTTCTCGCAGACCCAGATGGATTTTAGCTGCGATGCAATCACTTGATCGGATAGTTCTTCGGTGAGTCCGTCGCTGCATAACAACAGGCGATCGCTCGGCTGTATCTGCACCGACTGAATATCAATTTGGCGCAAATCTTCTCGTCCTAAGCACTGAGCTAACACATGCCGCCAGGGATGAACTCTCCCTTGATCCGATGAAATTTCACCCGTGCGGATTGCCAGTGCAACCCAGGTATGGTCTTCAGTAATCTGATCGAGTTTGGCACCGCGTAACCGATAGAGCCGGGAATCGCCAATGTGGGCACATAAAGGCTGTTCATCGCGAAAGAGCAACACCACAACAGTGGTGCCCATATCACCCCGCTCTGGGTGCTGCCGCTGGTCGTCGATAATTGCCTGGTTTGCCTCTAGCAGCGCCTGTTCCAAAATAATCTCTGAGGATTCAGCCGCGTCCCAATAGCTCTCTAAATACGCTTGAATCGTTTGGGTGGCAAGATGGCTGGCTTCTTCACCGCCTGCATGTCCGCCCATGCCGTCTGCCACAATAAAAAAGCGACCTTCAGGATCGATGTAGTAATCGTCCTGATTGACTTTGCGGACAATGCCGACATCTGTTAAGCCTGTAGACAGATGCTTCATAGGGTGGTTGCTAGGTTGTCAACAATTAAATGGATCATGGCATCCGATCGCTTCGATCAATGCGAATCATCAAGCGAATGAGAATGAACCCTGTAAAGGACGCAGCAGTCGCCGCAGCAAGTGCCAGCCAGCCATAACCACTGACTAATAGAATCGTAGCCGACAATGTAAACGAACACACTAATAAAGTGTAATTTGTGCCCATATTTACACCGCTCAATCGGCGTAGAATGCGCTCTGTCTCCAGCGATCGCGTCCGAACTCGAATATCGCCGCGCTCCAGTTTCTCTAGCGTCTCTTCAATTCGCCGGGGCAATCCTAAAGCAGTATTGCTGATTTGGGAGGCTTGGCGGCTCAATTCTCCTAAAATATTGTTCGCATCAGTTGTAGGATTTCCATCTGCCATAATCTTTAATGCAAAAGGCTTTGCAACCTCCATAAAGTTAAATTGAGGATCTAATCCCTTGCCAACCCCTTCTAGGGTAGAAAAGGCGCGCATAACGAATGTAAACGTGGCTGGAAAGCGAAACGGCTGACCATAGGCAACTTCATAGAGATCATCGCTAATAGCTGCCACGGATTGGTTTTCAAAAGGCTTATCCATGAAGTTATCTAACATGAACTGAACCGAGCGACGTACGGGACCCATATCGCTTGTAGGAGTCAGAGCGCCGAGAGCAATCAGAGAAGCCACGACGCGATCAGCATCTTTTTGAGCAACCCCAAAGAAAGTTTCTAATAGCTTTTCACGGGTGACAAGTTTGACCTGTCCCATCATGCCAAAATCATAAAAAATCAGCGACCCATCTGGGTTAACTGCAATGTTACCGGGATGAGGATCGGCATGGAAAAAGCCATCGTTTAAAAGCTGAATTAAGTAAGCTTTCGCACCCAGTTCAGCTAGCCGACTGCGATCGAGTCCGGCAGCTTCTAGGGCTTCGTAATGGCTAATTTTAATACCCGGCAGATATTCCAGCGTCAACACCCGTGGAGAGGCATATCGCCAGTAGACACGCGGCACCATCACCCAATCTTCACTGCGAAAGTTGCGGCGGAAGGTATCGGCATTACGTCCTTCGTTGAGGTAGTCGATTTCCTCATACAAAATCTTGCAGCACTCGTCGTAAATACCGAGCCAGTCTCGCCCTGGACCCCATTTTGGGTGTCTCTGAAAGTACCGAGTAATCCCTTTGAGAATGGCAAGATCAATTTGAAACAGCTTGACTAAACCCGGACGCTGCACCTTGACAACTACTTCTTCACCAGAGTGCAAGGTGGCGCGATGGACTTGCCCCAAGCTGGCAGCCGCAAGCGGAATGGGGTCAAAGCTGAGGTAAAGATCTTGCAGAGATTTGCCCAAGTCTTGCTCAATCAAGTTTTTTGCTTGCTCAAAGCTAAAGGCAGGCACTCGATCTTGCAGTTTAGACAGTTCTTCAACGTATTCTGTTGGAAATAGATCGGCGCGAGTCGAAAAAAGCTGACCTACTTTAATGAAGGTAGGACCTAAATCTAGCAGAGTGTCTCGCATCCAAACCGCTTGCGATCGCCGACGTTGCTCTCGCTTAGCATCCGTCATGCCACCGGAATAACTCCAAGACTTGCCATACAGCCATTGAGAATACAGCAGCGTCAGCACGAAGCCCCAAATATCCACAAAGCGCCGCTGCCGAGAATAATTATTGCGGTTCCAGCGATAGGCTTTGTCACCGTAGGATTTTTCTTTCACGCGATTGTTTGGCAGCGGCTCAACGAATGTCGTTATTTCCTGATTTAAGTATTCCCGCTTAGGAGAGATATCCCGCGCAGTGACTGGCATTCCAAAATCGTTATTCTCATGAGGATTAAGCTCGTTTAAGAATGCAGGATCGTCTTCCAAACCCGAAACCGATTTAGACTCTTTGCCATTTTGAGCGTTTGCAGTGAGTGGAGCATCCGCATGGGCAAGGGAGCTATCGCCTTCAGGATTTGGCTTCGTTGGCTGTTTGGGCAGGTTGGAGTCTTGAGGAACAACAGACACTCGATTCTTATCCCTAGGCTAACACCTCTGATGCTATCAAAGGATATGCAAACGTGGTTATAGAGTGCGGCTGCGATATTGCTTCAGTTCAGAGCGCAACCGAGCAATTTCTGCCCGCAGTTCGTCGATTACTGTCTGCAAATCATCTGATTGGAACGGTGATGCAGTTGATTGACTCGACCGTCCTTGGGTTGCTGCCGCTTCTTCTTGGGCTGCCCGTTCTGCCACGCGATCGCTCAAGGTGCGTAAATTTTCTCGGAGTTCTGCATCTAGCTTGCCCAACTCACTTAAAGCATCCGTAAACGCAAGTTCTGCGTGATCATACAAGGTGTCTGCTAGCGCTCTGCCAACAAAAAAGGCATGAAGAATGGGGTTACTCATCAGAAAAATTCCTATACGCTCCGCCTGAATTATAGCGTGGTTATTCTATTGCCGTTGTACCTCGCCAGAACTAGGTGCAACCGTTGAAGGTGGGGGAGCAGGTTCTTTCTCGGCAGGAGCGGGAGGCGGGATCACCGCAGGGGGCAGTTCTGGCTCCGGAGAGTTTGGGATGTTGGGTAGAGGCGCGATCGCCCGTGGCGTAGGATTCGTTTCAGGAACTTGAGGGCTGAAATCGGGAGGTGCCGCCTCTTCAACCGCTGGAGCGGAATTGGCTTTCTCTTCAACCGCAGGTTGGTCAACGGCAGCAGGGGGAGACTGATTGCGATTATCTGGCTGTTTCCGTTGGTCGGGCGCTTCAACCACAGGGGGGGAATAGGAATTAGAAGGGATAATGGGGGGCGCAGCACCAGGCCAATTTTCAAATGGAGGAAAAGCTTGCTCTGTGTGAAAAATGGAGGTGCCTGATCCAGTGGAGTTTGCCGTAATTCGTAGGGTTAATCCGGCTCCTAAGCCAATGGCGGCAGCGATCGCCGCCATCGCAAGTAGCGTTTTAGGAAATGGATTTTTTAGGGTCAGCGCAAAAGGGGTCATACTTTGATTGGATTGAGAACTAAATCGTTGGGTCGGCAGCGAAGCAGATTTTGCGGGTAAAGGATTGGGTTCCGAGGAAGCACCGATCGCAGCTTGAGATCCAGTAGCGGCTGGAGGCATTGCAGCCTCTAAGTCAGAATTAGGATCGCGATCGCTGGGGTTAATCGGCGAAGGTAACAATGCCAGCCACTCGGCGATCGCTTGAGGGCGAGAATTTGCATTTAGCTCCAGTCCGCACAAGATAGCAGATTCTACCGCAGCAGAGAGTTGAGGACATAGCTGACGAGGGGATGGTAAGGGCGATCGATGGCGCAGGGGAGCCGCTAACGGAGCGTATCCAGTCAGCAAAAAATACAAAGTGCCTGCCAACGCATAGATATCGGTTGCAGGCGTGTGAGCTAACTCAGCCTGATACTGTTCGATCGCCGCATACTCTTCCACTGGCAATTGAATCGTGTCAGCCGCAACACCCAGCACGGTTGGATCTAGCAGCCCAATATTGACCAGCACAACAATGTTAGACCCAAGCGGACGAATCACATTTTTGGGTGTAACACGGCGGTGAATCAGTCCTTTGCCATGCAGTTCCGCCAAGGCTGAACCCACTTGCTGGATGTATTGCACCGCCTGAGATTCTGCCAATGCGCCCGTGGTATGCACCGCTTCTAGCAGAGTTTGCCCAGTGGTGTAATCGAAGACAGCGATCGGTGCATTCTCTTCTTCAAAAGAATCAATCAGTCGCACCAAGCCGGGATGATGACAGTCAGCAAATCGGTGAGCTTGGTCAAAAAATCGCTGCTTTAACGGATCAAGATCGACGCTTAAATCAGGTTTTAGCTGCAATACCTGAAGAATGACGGGTCGGTTTTGCTGAACCTGAGTGCCTTGAAAGGTCACGCCGATGTCAGTCTGCCCCAAAACGTGATTGATCAGATATTTCCCATAATGAAGCGTATTCCCGATGGTCAAAGGCATGGGCATGTGGTCAACAAGTTTTTCTATGCTAACCCTTGAGCGCGCTTGACTCAATCTTTCCGCTGAAGTCTTTTGTGAATCGCGATCGCCCCAAACATCAGCGCCCCCAAAACGGTAGTAGGCTCTGGAACCGCCGCCGAACTATTCTCTACTGGGGCTAACTCACCCCCTGTACTAACGGGTTCGACCACAGTTATTGTTTCAACGGGAATCGGTTCAACGGGAATCGGTTTAACGGGAGTCGGTTCAATCGGGGTTGGATTAGTTACCACTACTTCTACAGGCGGTGGTGGCGGCGTGGGATCAATGAAACCAACTCGTGGCTGAAAGTTAGGGCGCTGTAATAGGAAAAAGCGGTTAAGCGGGGTGGTATCTGTAAAAATGTAGCGAAATACAGCGGTGTCGCCAGGAGCGACGATGCCACCCGAAAAGTTGACATAATCTCGCACATCAATCTCTTCTTCTGACGTGCTAAAGCGGGTCGAGGTGAACGGTCTAAACTGGGGCAAAAATTGACCGAAAGATAAACCATCGGATTCTGGACTAGGAGTGCCATACGTTTGTTGCAGCTCGTGGTCTACAAAAAACCAGGGAGTGCCCGTCAGGTTTGTGAGGACTGACTGAAAGCCAATTCCCGCATAGGAACACCTTGGGCATAGCCGGGGAAAGCCGTCAATGCTCATATATAAGTTGGTATCGGGTCCATACACGTCCTGTTGGATCGTGTAGAACCCATCTGGGTCAACTCTGCCGTTAACAATGCGGAAGTCGCCCGAAATTTCACTAAAGCGCAACCTGCCAATGTCCAGCGAGACGGCTTGAGCAGAAGTAGCAGTGCCGATCGCACTAGACATTGCGATCGCGGCAAAAAACCGACAGATGAATGCATTCATAGTTGCAACAACTCAGATAAAAATTTAGCAGTCTACGATCAAGCAAAAAGTATGTGTTCTTAGACTGCAAATCACCTAAAAAGTTTCAAATCTTCCTGATCAAATCTATCGAGGTGCGTAGCGGTCTGGCTATATTTGGGAACACACACCTTCAGTTACTGCAAGACTAAACTTAAATATCCAGGTCAGCCAGATTCAGTTTGGAGCCATAGGTTTCAATGAATTCGCGGCGGGGCGCGACGCGATCGCCCATCAGCACCGTAAAAACGCGATCGGCTTCAACGGCATCTTCAATCTCGATTCGCTTCAATGTGCGCGTCTCCGGGTTCATCGTCGTATCCCACAGTTGAGTCGGCATCATTTCGCCCAACCCTTTAAAGCGCTGGATATCATACTTTGCGTTGGCGGGGAAGGTAGCAATCACTTGGTCGCGATCGCGTTCGCTATAGCAGTAGTTGTGGCTGCGCCCTCGCTCCACCTTATACAACGGTGGACAAGCAATGTAGACAAAGCCCTGTTCAACCATTGCCTTTTGATAGCGGTAGAAAAAGGTGAGAATCAAGGTACGAATATGGGCACCATCCACATCGGCATCCGTCATGATCACAATGCGGTGATAGCGCAACTGCGCCGCATCGAAGTCTTCGCCCTTAATTCCCAAGCCGAGAGCAGTAATTAGCGCCTGAATCTCGGTGTTCTTGTAGATCTTTGCGTCGTCAGTCTTCTCAATATTCAGGATTTTGCCCCTGAGCGGCAAGATTGCCTGAAAGCGACGATTGCGTCCCTGCTTAGCGCTACCGCCAGCAGAATCCCCTTCCACGATAAAAATTTCTGATTCCGCAGGATCACGGCTACTACAATCTGCCAGTTTACCGGGTAAGGTAGAAGATTCCAATACCGACTTACGCCGCACCAGTTCACGGGCTTTCCGAGCCGCTTCTGCCGCCTTAAAGGCTTCTACTGCCTTTTCAATAATGGCATCTGCTACCCCAGGACGAAATTCCAGATATTCGATCAGCACTTCGCCGACCAACGAATCCACAATGCCACGCACTTCGGTATTGCCCAGTTTCGTTTTGGTTTGACCCTCAAACTCTGGATCGGGCACCTTCACCGAAATCACACCCGTTAAACCTTCCCGAATATTTTCCCCCGCTAAATTCGACTCATTTTCCTTAATCTTGTTGCGTTTGCGGGCAAGAGAATTCAAAGTGCGGGTTAAAACCGTCTTCAATCCTTCTAAATGGGTGCCGCCATCCACCGTGCGGATGTTGTTAGCAAAGCCCAGCAAGTTGTCGTTGTAAGCATCTGCACACCACTGAAGCGCCACTTCCACTTGGACGTTGTTGCGC
>JBBSCL010000129.1:0-7867 GCA_038250345.1 Leptolyngbyales cyanobacterium | reverse complement strand
GCCGCACTGAGCAAGGCTCTTCATCAAAAATTTGTATCTCATGCACTTGAAAAGTGCTGTAAATCACGCAATCAGCAGATGAGTTAGTGAACAACCTTTCAGAGATCAGGTTTGTAACAGAAGGTACAAGATATAGGAGTCTTAAGGAGGCTAGAAAAAACAACCTGAACTCTTTTGGGAATAAGAGGGAAAGGTAAAAGTATCCTAACTAGTTCTCGATTGAGATGCTCGATGCTGAAGTTGAAGAAACGATCCGAATCAAATATGAACAACTCGCTCCTTATCTCAACGAAACGAGTTTACGGATGTGGGCAACGGTAGCAGCGTTGAGTTTGGGACATGGTGGAATCATAAGCGTTGCCCGTGCAACTGGGATGTCGCGGACAATGATTCACGCAGGCATCAGTGAGTTAAAGCAGTTCGAATCGGGACGTGTTATGGCAGAAGAGTATCGAGCAGTGCATCGCCAAGGAGGAGGACGAAAAGCGATTACCGAGGACGACCCGTCTGTCTTGGAAGACTTAAAGATATTGGTAGATCCTGGCACGCGTGGAGATGCCAGAATCCCCCTTGTGCTGGAGCAGTAAGAGTACGACCAAATTAGCCAAAGAATTACAAGCGATGGGACATTCGCTCAGTCAACGAACGGTTTGCCGATTGTTATGGGAACTAGGATACAGCTTACAGTCCAATCGAAAGACCAGAGAAGGGACAAATCATCATGATAGAGATGCCCAATTCCAGCAGATTAGCCAAACAGTGAAGCAGTTTCAACAACGAAACCACCCCGTCATTTCAGTGGATGCCAAAAAGAAGGAACTGATTGGGGAGTATCACAATGAGGGCAGGCAATGGCAACCCCAAAGCGAACCAACCTTAGTCAACAGCCACGATTTTTCTGACAAGCAACTGGGTAAAGTGATTCCCTATGGAGTCTACGACTTAAGTCACAACCATCGATGGGTCAGCGTTGGCATCGACCACGATACGGCATCGTTAGCGATTGCGGCAATTCGCCAGTGGTGGTGGCAGATGGGCAGCTCCCTTTACCCTGAAACTACTGAACTTCTGATTACGGCGGATTGTGGCGGTAGTAATAGCTATCGGGCACGCTTGTGGAAATGGCAGTTGCAGCAGTTGGCAACCGAATTGGGGCTAACGTTGCACGTTTGCCATTTTCCACCGGGAACTACTAAATGGAACAAAATTGAGCATCGGCTATTTTGTCAAATTACTCAGAACTGCCGGGGTATACCCTTAGTCAGTCGAGAAGTGGTCGTTAATTTAATGGCCAGTACAACCACGGCGAGCGCTCTAAAAGTTATGGCAGCGCTAGACGAAGGAGAATACCCCATTGGAATTAAAGTCACTGATGAGCAATTTAATTCAATCCTGCTTGAGAAAAGCAGTTTTCATGGTGAGTGGAACTACAAAATCCTGCCTCAAGTAAATCGATAGTTGTTCAACTTATTACTTCTAACCTCCTAAGACGGAGCGCTACTTAATCAAACCCTAAGGCGTGTTCTAAGAGGGCAAAGCCTCTGCACAGGAATAATGTTTAATTCCTTTAGGACTTACGCATTGACAGGAAATTGAAATATACATCCCTGTAATTTGGTATCAGAAATTACATTTTTGGGCAAATTTTCAGAAGATTTTCGGCAAATCTTCCAGTTGAAGCCGTTGCTGGAAAACGCTGAAACCCATTAATTACGTTACCGCACACTTATTTTTTTGGGTCAATGCGTAAGTCCTATCCTTTATGAAAAAACCGTCTTTTAAATTTAAACAATAAACCTGACACCAGGATTGATAGCTCAATCCCGGAAACTCAGTATTCTGTAGAAAATATACTTAAAAAGTAGCTGGTCTAAACTTGCCGAACCTGCTGAATACTCAGTGATGAGCACAGCACTTACTTAAGGATACGGATATACACCTCCTAGATCTGCACTGCGGAGATGTGAGCTTTCCAGAACCCGTACGGGATGGCATTCAAGTTCAATCCTATGCAGTTTGACCCACATACAAGCGCAAAAACCCTATGTCAATCAATTTTGCCCCGCCTGCCTTCACCCACAATTTAGGATGATTGCAGAGGATTCAATTCACTGATTCAACCCAGATTGAAGACCCTCCAAGGATACATTTAGGCCGTCCGTCAAGCTGCAAAACCGTGCCCCCTCATCAGGTTTTCTTTAAGCTCATGCAAACTGACTCTCTTAACTCTTTGATCACCTCTGGCAGACAGCACCCTTCTGTTTCTAGCATCATGAAGCGATCGCTAGATATCGTCGGTGCCCTCATTGGCTTAGCCATCACTGCATGTCTGACGATTGCCATTGCCATTGCCATTCAGATAGATGATCCTGGGCCATTGTTTTACAGCCAACTTCGCTGTGGTCTAAATGGAAAACCATTTCGCATTTGGAAGTTTCGTTCCATGGTAGTCAATGCCGAGACCCTTAAGCATTTGGTTCAAAATCAGGCAAAAGGCAATATTTTCAAAAATGAAAACGATCCTCGAATTACACGGATTGGAAAGTTTTTACGTCGGACTAGCTTGGACGAGCTGCCGCAGTTTTGGAATGTACTCAAAGGTGAGATGAGCTTAGTCGGGACACGTCCGCCTACCCTTGAGGAAGTGAATCAATATCAGGAGCACCACTATGAGCGGTTGCAGGTGAAACCCGGTATGACTGGGATGTGGCAGGCGAATGGCAGATCAGCCATTGACGATTTTGAAGAAGTCGTCAAACTAGACGTTTTGTATCAGCAGAAGTGGTCTATTATCTACGACTTACTGCTAATTTTGAAAACGCTGCAGGTGGTATTCAATCGAAGTGGGGCATACTAGCCGAGCGGAGGGTTGATCGGATCACAGATTGTCGAGAGCAGACACCGCCACCGCTGATTAACCCCTGATTCTGGCTAGCTGCCGATTGAATATGAAGGCTCTTTCGATTGGTGGTGTGCGTGGTGGTTGGGGCTAGATAGATTCTCGACTCAGGGCGATTGAACGATAACGGGATCCGAGACCCATTTAATGAATGATCACGGCAGGATCTAATTGTTGGGTAAGGGTATGGCACTGCCATGCCCCTACATTATGTGTCACACCCTCTAGTTAAATTGGTATGACCGCTCTTTCTACGCCTGATTCTTTACCAAACTGCTTGTATGAGTTATACAAACATCAGTAACTGTGGCGATTTTGAACCGCGTTCAGTTGCCGCTCTTATCCCTTCCAGGGCTGAAGCTGCTGGGTTTCTCGGAGGTTTACCAAGATGATTGACGTGCGATCGCTGCCGCCTGATGAGGTGTTAAAAACACAGGTTTGTATTGTCGGTGCTGGTCCTGCTGGCTTGGCGATGGCTCGTGAGTTTGCCAATCAAAACTTTCAGGTTCATCTGCTCGAAAGTGGGGGCGTTGAGTTCGATGAAGAGACGCAATCACTGAGTGATGGCATTGTGGTGGGTGACCCCTATCCCATCGTCCACGAGACCCGCCGCCGTCGGCTGGGCGGGACATCTCACGCATGGGAAGGTCAGAGCGGTTATCAACAATATGGTTGGCGGTGTTTACCTTTAGATCCCATTGACTTTGAACAGCGGGACTGGATGCCTCACAGTGGATGGCCGTTCACGAGAGTCGACCTTGACCCGTTTTATGAGCGGGCACAAACCGTGTGTCAAATTGGGCCTTATGCCTACGACGTTGAGGCTTGGCAAGATCAGCGAGCCAAACCGTTAGCCTTTAAGAGCGATCGCGTCACCACTGGGATCAGCCAATATGGTCTACGCGATCCCTTTACCACCGAGTATCCGAACACCCTGCGGCAAGCGTCCAATATCACAATGCTGCTGCATGCCAATGTGGTGGAAATTGAGACCGATGAATCTGGACAACGGGCGACGCGCCTGCGGATTGTCACCCTAGATGGTAAGCAGTGCTGGCTGGAGGCAAATCTATTTATTCTGGCAACGGGGGGCATGGAAAATGCTCGGTTACTCCTGGCGTCCAATCGGCAACAATCCGCAGGTTTGGGCAACCAGCATGATGTAGTCGGTCGATATTTTATGGATCGGCCTATCCTGAGTTGTGGCTTGCTTCCGTACAGTCAAAACGTCTTCGACCAAACCAATTTGTACGATATCTACCCCACAAAACAGGGGCCTGTGATGGCGCATATCAAGCTGTCAGAAACTACGATGCGCCAGGAACGGCTGATGAACAATGGCGCGCAACTTTTCCCTCGCCCCCGCCCCCATCAGCGGGAAGCCACCCTTGCCCTGCGAGCACTGCTCACAGCGATGCGCCATGGCAAGCTACCCCAGGATGTCGCCAAATGCCTCAAGGTAATCGGGCAAGGGGGCAACTATGTAGCCTCGGCAAGCGTCTGGTCAGCCCTGCGCAGTATTCCGGTGTTCCATCGGGGGGATTGGTCTTACCTACCCTTTGAAAAGCGGCGGTTTTCCCAGTTTGAACTTTTCTATCAGCTTGAGCAAGCACCTAATCCCAACAATCGGATTGCGTTGAGTCCAGAACGCGATCGTTTGGGTCTCCCTAAAACCGAGATTCGATGGCGGCTCAATGACATCGATATTCAAAATGCTATCCGTGTTCAGGAAATTTGGGCTGAAGAATTCGATCGAGCGAGCATTGGCCAACTGCAATTTACCCGAAATTGGGCCGAGCAGACGTTTGAGAAAACCGCCATGCACCATCACCTTGGCAGTACCAGGATGCACCACGACCCCAAACAGGGGGTGGTAGATGCCAACTGCAAGGTTCACAGTCTTGCCAATTTGTTTATTGCGGGGTGTTCCGTGTTTCCAACTGCCGGGTATTCCAACCCAACCCTGACTATGATTGCGCTCTCCCTACGTCTGGCAGATCATGTCAAAACACTGATGACTTAGACGTTGTCGGGAGAAATAGGTCGTTTTGGAGTAATGGTTTGGGTGGGTTGATGATGGATTGGCAATCATCAAGATTGTTGAATCATGACCGCTATAAAGACTCAATTGGATAGACAGAAGCAAAATGTTAAAAGTTGGTGTGGTTGGAGCTAGTGGCTTTGTCGGATATCGAGCGGTTGAAATGTTGCACGATGCAGGTTTGGCCGTTCGTCCTATTGTGCGTCATGCCTCCAGCCTCCAGCCTTTCACGCAAATAGGTCTAGACGGATCTGTTGCGAATGCATTTGACCAGGTCGCTTTGGAGCACGCCTTTAGCGGCTGTGATGTCGTGATCCACTCCGTTTTAGGCAGCTCTGGGTTGATTCGAGGCAGCGTTGCGCCTGCCTATCGTGCCGCGCAAAAGGCTGGGGTGCGCCGCTTGATTTACTTAAGCTCAATGATTGTTCACACGTCGGCTCCAGCCCCTGGAACTACAGAATCTACCCCTTTCATTGAGAACCAACCTGGGTTTCCAACGCATGTCGCCAAGATTGATGCCGAACGTAAACTGCTGCGTCTGCGCCAGCAGGGTGCTGTAGAAGTGGTGATTTTTAGACCTGGGATTGTGTTTGGGCCGCGATCGCGTTGGGTGGCAGAGCTAGCGGAGCAGCTGACTCAGGGGACGGCCTATTTCATCCACGACGGCAGCGGCGTTTGCAATACCGTCTACGTAGACAATCTGATCCATGCTATGCAGCTGGCGATGACGGCTCCTGACGCTGATGGTGAGGCGTTTTTTGTGGGCGATCGCGAACGGGTCACTTGGTTCGAGTTCTATCGTCCCTTTGCCACCGCTCTTGGCATTGATCTGAAGCAGATTCCGCAGCTTGTACCGCCTAACTTTACCCATAGCCGTAAGCAAGAATGGATTCGCTCTATCCGAGAATCCGAAGCCGTACAAAAGGGCTTAGCACTCTTATCAGATGACCTGAAGCAACAGTTAAAACAGATCTCCCAAACGCGAGCCAACACTATCCCTGAAACCAACTCACCACCTGCCACGAAACGAGAACCCGTTGTTACCGAAATGATGTCAATTTTGCAGCAGTCTCAGTACAAATTGCCCGTTGAGAAAGCAGCAAGGATTCTGGGCTACGAACCTATTGTTGGATTTGAGACAGGATGCGATCGCTCGATTGAATGGCTCATGGCATCCCGACAAGTTCAGCCTATTCATCAACACACGTAAGGTGAAAGTTTAGAGCTATTTTGGTGAAGTGCTTGCGCCACGGACATTTCATCAAAATAGCTTTAAAGCCTGATACGAGAATACTCCTAGTATTTATTAGTTGCTTATGAGGAGAATATGAAGATTATGATAAGTGCAAAACCCAAGGTCTACATACCCTGTGGGCTGTGATAAGTTTTAACTGTAAATAAATCACTTATCCTGTTAGATTACTTTCGCGATGTATTAATTCGATGTATTAATTCGGCTGAGCCATTGCTCAAAAGCTTCTCATTATCAGAAACAGTGATCAGCTTAAAGTCGATAGTCTAGCCATATTGAGGTGAAGTGTGACGCAATTTCAGCACTTTTTTTTGACTAAGTTTAACGTTAGAAGCTTTCCAGATTTAAAGCCTGGATGTGACCCAGTTTGGCTTGAAAAAAGGTTTGGCTTATTTGATCAGTTCTGTTTTCCATCTGTCAGTCAGCAATCCAACCAAAACTTTAAGTGGTTGGTTTTCTTTGATGTTGATACTCCTGAAGATTTCAAGCAAAAGATATCAGCCTACGCTCAGAAGTGGAGTAACTTTGTCCCAGTTTATCTAGACTGCCCTTTGCCCTATGGTGAGTTTCCGGATGATGTTCGGCAGGTTGTTCGGCAACACATCCCAGAAGATTGTCAGCATCTGATCACAACCTGGCTAGACAATGATGATGCAATTCACAAAGATTACGTCCAGATGATTCAGGACAACTTCAAACAGCAAGAGAGTGAAACAATTAACTTCTTCTTCGGCTATCAGTTAGCTAATGGCAAGCTCTATTTCGACTTTGAGTTTTCCAACCACTTCATTAGTTTAATTGAGAAATATAATTCTGAGTCATTTAACACCTGCCTGTGCAGACCCCATAAAGAACTCTATGAAGTTTGCAAATCGGCAAAAAAGATTTTTTGTAAGCCCGTTTGGATTGAAGTAGTTCATGGTTCTAATTACATGAACGTGTATCGTCGTGGCTTTAGAATTCCGACAGGCAAAATTCTAGAGAATTTTTCAATCCAATCCAATGCTCCCGACGATCAAGAAAAAGCAGTTCCATTTTTGATTGAGCAGACAAAGATCGCGATCTTCTTTCCTTATTACTTCTTTCGGAAAGTTTATCTTAGAATCAAACATAATCAACTGGGTGAATTAGGAATGAGCCGTTTTTCAGTCCGAAACTATTAGTTTAAAGGAAATAAACAATAGCTTTGAAACCTCACTCAATTACCCTTTATATCTCTACTGGAGTTTACTCATGTCACTCAAAGTGTCACTTAAGAAGTTCTCTGCAAACGAAATAAGTTCGATCAAGGAGTATTATGATGCTCAAGGTTATGTAGTCGTTGAGAACTTGTTAAGGCATTCAAAAATTCAGAACCTGATTAAGTATTACGAGGAAATTAAGTATTCCAAATTTTTTATATTCTTCAGTCAAGATACTCATCTGCCGATACAGCCCAAGCTAACTCCAGAGGGGTTTATCGAAAACTCCATGCTGAATCCCGCCGATTTAAAAATTTGGAAAAACTTCTCACAGTCCATTGAGGAATGCTTGGTAAACCAAGTCCACGTTGAGAACTGTAGTTTTAGCCCTCACCCCCAGCCCCTCTCCCCAAGGGCGAGGGGAGCCGGAAAAGCTTTCAAAGTCCCTCTCTCCAGGGAGAGGGCTTAGAGCCTTCGGCATATATGAAAAGGGT
>JBBSCL010000128.1:0-7892 GCA_038250345.1 Leptolyngbyales cyanobacterium | reverse complement strand
GATCGGCATCAAAGTCAGCCGCTGGATTACGATGCACGGTTTCGCGCTCAACGTGTGCCCTGATTTGAGTGGTTTTGAGCAGATCATCCCCTGCGGCATTGTCGATAAAGCTGTTGGCAGCCTGGAACAGTTTATTCCAGGCATTCAGGTTGCCGAGGTGAGAGAACAAGTGGCGATCGCGTTTGCCAACGTCTTTCAACTGCAATTCACGGCATCTTTCAGATAGCCACTTTTGATCGTGCGTTATTACGCAATTGAGTGTTTTTGTTTGCCATCCGCCATTCGCCATATCTCCTACGGAGACGCTACGCGAACGCCATTCGCCTAGCTTTTACTTTGCCGTATATAAAGTTTGAAACGGTTCTAACTTGCCATCGCAGGCGAACTTAGCTTTGAATTCTAGAAGCTTGAGCGTGGTGTTTTCCACCCTGTATTTCGCCTTCGAGCCGCAGTCTCCCAAGCCTCGATACTTAGAATTGATCGCCAACACGCGCTGTTTAGAATCATAAGTTGGCAACCCTCCAATCGATGAACTCTCCACTTTTTGAACTTTGCCCGCTTCGTTTTTCGTAAACTCAGTCACCGTTAGTTTTGTTACTGGCTTTTTTGCGGCAGGCTGCTGATTGACTATCAAAAATTCGTAGTTGCCCTGATATGCCGCTAGAAAGCACTGAAGCACGACAAAATATTGCTGATTCTCCAGCTTATAGACTTTGGATGCCCGTTTTGCCGCTTCTAAATCCAAAGAATCCCTGCAAAATCCCACTTTTTTAGATTTCAACAGATTATCAAGCACTGCTTTCTCCGCAGTAGACATCGCTGAATTTGGCGCTGTCGTTGGTTTGAGCGCTGGTTTGGTGCTAAGTGCAGGAGAAACAGTTGCTTCTTTGGCAGAGATGTTAGAGCCAATGAGGGCGATCGCTCCAGCAAGGAATAAGGATTGAACCAGATACTTCACGTTCATAAGTTTAGGAAAGGGATAATGGGATTGAGAAAGGGATGCCGTTTAGGAACGAGAACAAAATAAAACCGATAACCTGTAGGGGCTTAGCATTCGGGCGAAAACCTTTGCTATGACCGAAAGCATACCTGCCGAATGCTAAGCCCTTACGATTGGGGTTGCCGATGTTATTCAATTCGCGATCCTTAGCAGATTTTCTAATGAAAACGATCGCCAGACAACGGCACACGCTCTTATATCTGACTCAACTCAACCACGTTTCCATCCGGATCTTGTGAAAAAATAGCGGCTCGACCAGAAGCACTCAGTTGCATGGGGCAATCATGCGCTTGCAATTGGTTCTTTGCCGCTTCTAAGTCTGCCACTGCGAAGGCAATATGTCGATTTCGCCCCCACTTTTCCATGTTATGTAGCTCTGCCGGGGTTCCTAGCATCAGATGGATTTGGTATCCATTCACTTCATACCAGGCACCGGGAAATTTGAGGGCGCGATCGCATCGTTCCAAAGCCAACACCGTTCCATAAAAATGTTCTGCCTTTTCCAAATCCGCAACCAAAATAGCAGTGTGTAGACAGCGCGTTATTTTCATAAATATAGCTTCATAAAAAACTAGGGGCATACCGTGATACGCCCCTAATTTACCTTATTCTTTTGCTAATTAATGGAGCTGACGGGAGTCGAACCCGTGTCCGCCCTGGGTATTAATACATCACTCATTCACAGGTTTAGCGTTTCTGATCCTCAACGCGGGAATCGTCCCTTATCCCGGACGATGGGATTCTCTGGTAAAGTCTTAGCCAGTTACCAACCAGAGACGGTGAACTGGAGCATCCGTTGGGGGGGTTGGTCCATCATCCTTAACGGAGTCAAATGACGGACGCTCGAACCGCTAGGGGTTGTTAGGCAGCAACTAGTGCTTGCTTACGAGCAAAGGGTACGATGTTGTTCGCATGTACTGTTTTTTGAGCCATTGATTTCCGAGAGGTAGCTCGCTCTCGACCTGCATCACAATATAACGTTCGCCAGCACGTCGAAACCGTTACAGCCCCGCGTAGTGTTTTCCTATTATAGCCTTATGAAACCAAAAGCTGTTGTATTACTATCGGGTGGGTTAGATTCGGCAACTGCGGCGGCTCAGGCGATCGCCGATGGCTACGACCTGATCGCCCTTTCCTTGCGGTATGCAGCGACGCGATCGCGAAATTTTAGCGGCGCAGCGCGTAGCAACCCACTTGGGTATTCAAAACCACATTACCTGACGTGCTTCCCTTTCTTTTATCGTTGAATCAGATTTGCCATTATCCTGCTTAGCCTCATTCCACGGCTTCTAAAGCGACAGACTGGTCAACTTCTGGCAATTGGATTTGTTCGGCGAAGGGAGTATAGCCGAGCCAGTGAGTTGCTAGTTGATTGAAGGTATCGGGGCATCCGCTAACGCAGAAGCGCGTGGGTTGCGGCGATCGCACATTTCGCAGACCCAACAGATCCAACTCTTGCACCGCAGCGGTGACCACATGCACTGCCGGATCAACCAGTTGCACCGAGGGCGACAAAATTCGTTGCAGCACTGGAGCCAAGTAAGGATAGTGAGTGCAACCATAAATCAGCGTGTCAATTTTTTCTGCCAGCAATGGTTCTAGATAGGTTCGCGCAATCCTATAGGTGTAAGGATCTTCCACCCGGTTTTGCTCAACTAGGGGCACAAACTCAGGGCAACTCACCTGCCAAACATCTACCGTGGCATCGACTTCCAAAATGGCACGACGATAGGCATCGCTAGCAGCCGTTGCGGGAGTGGCAATCACCCCAATCCGGCGACCACACTGAACGGCAGCACGGGCACCGGGCAAAATTAGCCCCAAAATGGGCACTGTAAACTGATCGCGGACGGCTTCCAATGCTAGGGCAGAACTGGTGTTACATGCCATCACCACCATCTTGACTCCGCATTGCTCCATCCAGGTGAGAATTTCGCGAAAATATTGCTGGATTTGCGCCTGAGATTTTGTGCCGTAGGGCAATCGAGCAGTATCGCCAAAATACAGCACCGACTCTTGCGGAATCTGGCGATAGAGTTCTCGGAGAACGGTTAAGCCGCCCAAGCCACTGTCAAACAACCCGATTGGAGCGGCATTGAGTAATCTATTTGTTGGCAACCTGCGGACAGAATCTTGACTTCCTAACACTCCACACACCTCGTAACGGATAAAACACCACACCCGGACACCCTGTTGCGACTCATTGCCTAAGCGATTACGGTCGCGCTGCTTGTTGCAGGTATTGTAAAATACCACGCGCGATCGCGTCTGCCATCTGGGTTCGATACGCCGAATTCGATAATCGAGAGGCATCATCCCGTCCGGTCACAAACCCAACCTCTACAAGAACGGACGGCATAGATGTTTTTCGCAGCACATAGAAACGGGCTTTGCGAACGCCGCGATCGCCGACTCCCGTTAACTGCAAAACGTTTTGGTGAATGGTTTTCGCCAATCCTAACCCAGAGTCGTAGTAGTAGGTTTCCAGTCCACTAATATCGGGGCGGCTGAGACTGATTGCATTCGCATGAATACTGACAAACACCGTCGCGTTACTTTGTTCAGCCATTTGCACACGAGGTTCCAAGCCGAGATCGCGATCATCTGCACGAGTTAGCAGCGCTTGAATGCCTTGCCGCTGTAAGGAAACCGCTACCTGAGTGCCAATATCTAAGACAATGCCTTTTTCTTGCAGTCCATTGATGCCGATCGCGCCCGGATCGGGTCCACCGTGACCTGGATCGATGATCACCAGCAGCCGTCCATTGGGCGATCGCGGCACCTGCGTAGTCGCCATAGCTGGATTGAAAACAGTCATCACCCGTGGAGGTGCAGTGTTAGATGCAGTGTTAACAGACTGAAGTAAACGAGCGCGTTGGATTTGTAAGGTGACCAATTGTTGACTGGGCTGATTCATCTGTCCCAGTTGAACTCCAGTTGCCGGATGGACTAGCACTGCAACGGTTTGCGAATTTTCTTGCCGCAGCTTAATCCGCGAGATTGGGCTACCCGCTCCTAGCTCCGGTCCTTTCACCGACTTGCCCAGTTGCGCCGGACTGATTTCAATCCGATATGCTGCCAAAGAGCGATCCCAACGGGAGGTATATCGAATCGGTTTATTTGCCTGAATCATTAGTTGATTGCTGCTGCCGTTTAGCTCCACCGACTCGATCGCGGCAAGCTCAGAGTCATTCAGACGAGATGGCGTTGGCGATTGAGGCACTACAACCACCGCAGGCGTAGATGTTGAAGCTAGCTGAGGGGTTGGCAGTTTGATCAACCAGCGCCGATCGCTGATGCCTCGAAACTTAATTTGGCTAGGTTCCAGCGTATAGCCCGGTGCCAATTCGATGACGATGCGAGTAGTATCGCGATCGAATTGCCCAATCCGCATCGATCGCACCGTTCCACTGAGCGCCTCATTGATCACCGGGCGACCTAACACAATTCCAGGCAGATCAATCACGAGGCGAGTCGGGTCAGAAACCAACTGAGCTTTGGGCTGCACTCCTGCATCTGTGGTGATTTCAAGCTGGTTTTGGCTAGCGTTAAATCGCCAAGATTCGAGCCGAGCCGCTTTTGCCGGAGCCGCCATCAATATCGCAAAGAAGGCAATGAATAGCGAGTAAGAAACCTGACTAGATCGAAAGACAGACCATTGATTGGATTTAGACCAACGAATCAGCGAAGCAAAAAAATTCACAAGCATGGTTTAAAACCTGTCACATTGCCAGAGTGCAGGGTTGAAAGAGCGTTAGAAAGCTGCGGTCAAATATACTCGATGTTTGCCAGAGCGATCGCTGTTTTTTCCAAATTGAGCGCAGGGGACAGGGGTCAAGAAAAATCCGAAACCTGAAACCCGAAACCTGAAACCTCCTCACCTATTCCCCTTCCTCTATTCCCTCAGCCGTGGCAGGTTTTTTTGCAAAAGCAATCCGTAAGAAGGGAGGCGCTAAGAAAGTCGTGAGAATCACCATGACGATAATGGCAGCATTGAGCGATTTGGAAAGCGCGCCGCTGGCTGAGCCAACTGCTGCAAAAACCAAACCCACTTCGCCACGAGGAACCATGCCAATGCCGATCGCCAACCGATTGATGCCGGGTTGCCCAAATACTGCCAGTCCCGCCACGACTTTGCCCAAAATAGCAACTATGAGCAGAAAGCTTGCCACAATTAACCCTTCTCGATTTTCGGGCACAAAGGGGTTGAGAACACTCACATCCGTTCGGGCACCCACCACAATAAAAAAGATGGGCACAAACATATCCGCGATCGGGATAATCTGTTCCTCCAGTTCCCGTCGCCGTTGGCTTTCCGCCAAAATTAGCCCTGCTGCAAACGATCCTAAAATGGCTTCAAGCTGAATCACATTTGCGATGTATGCCAGGGTAAACGCAAAGATTAATGCCGAAATCAGCAATTGTCCGCGCGTTTTCAGCCCGTCTACCACCGTTTCAAACACCGGAATCAGTAAGCGCCCTAACCAGATTGACCCCACCAAAAAAGTCGCCGCACTCACAATCAAATAAATTACTTTGCCAATTTCAACCGTGCCCTCCCGCGCCAGACTGGCAACCACCGCTAGCACAATAATCCCCAAGACATCATCTAGCACGGCTGCTCCAATGATGATTTGCCCTTCTCTAGAGGTCAACTGCTGAATTTCCACCAGCACTTTTGCCGTAATGCCGATACTGGTTGCCGTAAGAGCGGCTCCTGCAAAAATTGCGGGCACCACAGGCGTATGAAATAGCAAAATTAAGCCGGCGGTTCCCAGCGCGAAAGGAACTGTGACTCCAACTACGGCGACGACTGTGGCTTGAGGACCGACCCGCAGCAGTTCTTTTAAGTCAGACTCTAAGCCAATTTCAAACAGCAAAATGATCACGCCCAATTCTGCCAAAACGGAGATCACCTCGCTCTGCGCTTCAAATATAGAGGTGACCGCCTCTGGGCTGATAGTGGATGTGAGTTTAAGCAGGGTCATAATCAAGGAGCCGCTGCCGTCTTCTGTGGCTGAGGGAAAGACGAGAATGTCGAAGACGGAAACGCCAACTACGACTCCCGCCACCAATTCGCCTAGAACCGGAGGCAGGTTGATGCGCGCACACAATTCACCGCCTATTTTGCTACTCACATAAATCACAACTAGGCTCAAAAGCACGGCTGCAAGCACGAGAGGCGTATCGGTCGCTGCAACAGTGGCAAAGAAGAAATACGGAGGAAGGAGAGAGAACGGAACAGAAGGAATAGAACCAACTGAATTAAGAGAGTTGACTAATAGTTCTGCGTGCATATCGTCCGTGGGTTGGGTTGGATAAACTTTGTTACATAGTAAGACCAGTTTGAGCGATCGCAAGCAGTCCGCTGCTTTAGAATGGCTAGCAACTGGGCAAGAGGCAACAGGTAACAGGTAAGATGTTCTCTCAGGGAACGCCATTCCTCATTTCCCATTTCCCATTCGACCCTCGCCATTCGACCCTCGTCATTCGTCATGGTTCTACTTCTCACTGATGTTTTTTTGCTGCTCACGCAGATTCTGCTGTGGATTCTGGTTGGGTTCATCATCTGGTATTTTCTCCAAAATATCCTCAAGAAGGAGTTTTTGGGACTGCTGGTGCTGCTGCTATTTTTAGCAGTGATTGCGCTGAGCTTCTTTCGAGGAGGAATTGACGAAACAGGCAGCGTTTTAGAGATTATATGGCGGCTGATTTCCTTTCCGCTGACTCCCTTCGGCTTGGGGATGATTTTATTGCTTGTCATTCTGCTAGGCGGAGTTAAAGCAGTCTGGGCAAAACGCCTGATTATGATTGGGTTGATTTTGCTGGCAATTGGCAGCATTCCGGTGGTGTCGTACTGGCTTGCTCAGGAGTTAGAAATGGAGGCGATCGAACTGATTGCTCCAGCCCCAGCCCTTGATCCGGGGGCGCGTCAGGTGATTGTGCTGCTGGGGCGCAACACGACTCGTGTGCAGCTACAGCCGCGCCGAGATACTCGCCCCGTTGAAGTGACTGATGCAATTAGGCAGGTAGAGCGACCCATTAGCGAAAACCAGTTTGATGTGCTAACTCGGCTACCAGTGCAGATGACAGAAGCAGGCGATCGCATTGTCTATGCCGCCCAGCTTTATCAAGAAGAAGCTCAGCGTGGAGCAACGCCGCTGATTGTGGTGAGTGCCGGACGGAGAAGCGATCGCACCAAGAAAGACGGCGACAACCGAGAAGACATCACCGAAGCGCGGGATATTCAAAGAATGTTGACCCGTACCTTTAATGTGCCAGAAACCGAGATTTTGCTGGATCACAACAACGGCAACATTCACAGCAGCGCTGAAGAAGTGAAGAAGCTGCTAGAAGGGCGACAAATTAATTATGGTCAGCAAATTATGCTGGTTGCTTCGGCGATAAATATGAACCGTGCTGCTTTGACTTTTCAGCGGGTATTTAGCGAGAGTCGGATTGTTGTGCGTCCCACAGATTTTTTTACCATCCCACCACCAGCGAGTTTGGGGCGGGTGGCGCAATCGCTCGACATTACAGAGCGAGAAGTTCAAGTTACAGACATCCTGCCAACGGTCGATGCGTTTTGGCTCAGTTCCAAAGCATTTCAAGAATATCTGAATGCACTGTACTACTTTTTGCGCGGTTGGATTAAACCCTTTCAAACCCCTGATTTGAGCGGTCCGCGCACCCCACTTTAAGCCGCAAACGTGCTATCAACAGGTTACGCTAACGCTTTTCGTTTAGGATGGGAAAGCCTCTTTACTGAATATCGGCTGGAATCCTCATGGCTCAATCTCGATTGCGAAAGCTAGGGCAATATATGCGCCCTCATTGGCGGGGTGCGGCTCTAGGCGTGGGTTCGCTGTTCGTCGTGAATTTGTTGGGCACG
>JBBSCL010000127.1:0-7905 GCA_038250345.1 Leptolyngbyales cyanobacterium | reverse complement strand
TATGGCAGTGCATCTGTCTCAACTGGGCGCATTAGGCGTGCTGAACTTAGAAGGCATCCAAACCCGATATGCTGATCCAAATCCCATTCTCGATCGCATTGCATCGGTGGGCAATGATGGATTTGTCACTCTCATGCAGGAGTTATATGCAGAACCCGTTAAAGCTGAACTGATCACTCAACGAGTTCAGGAGATTAAGCAGCAGGGCGGCATTGCTGCGGTGAGTGCCACTCCGATCGGGGCAACGAAATATGGTGAAACAGTTGCCAAAGCGGGAGCCGACCTATTCTTTATTCAAGCAACCGTGGTTTCGACCGCCCATCTTTCGCCAGAGGCAGTGACACCACTAGATTTAGCGAACTTCTGCCTGGAAATGCCAATTCCAGTAATTTTGGGCAACTGTGTGACCTATGAGGTGGCGCTAAACCTGATGAAAGCCGGAGCGGCAGCAGTATTGGTGGGAATTGGACCCGGTGCCGCCTGCACGTCACGCGGGGTGCTAGGAGTGGGGATTCCTCAAGCAACTGCGATCGCCGACTGTGCAGCGGCTCGTGATGATTACCACCGCGACACGGGCAACTATGTGCCAATTATTGCCGATGGTGGGTTGATTACGGGCGGCGACATTTGTAAGTGCATCGCCTGTGGTGCCGATGGCGTAATGATTGGATCACCCTTTGCTAGGGCAAAAGAAGCGCCAGGTCGCGGTTATCACTGGGGCATGGCAACTCCAAGCCCCATTCTGCCACGCGGCACCCGCATTAAAGTGGGCAGCACAGGCACCCTAGAACAAATCTTGCGGGGACCGGCTCAGCTAGATGATGGCACCCACAACCTGCTAGGCGCACTGAAAACCAGCATGGGCACCCTTGGCGCAAAAAACCTCAAGGAAATGCAACAGGTTGAAGTGGTGATTGCCCCTTCCTTGCTGACTGAAGGAAAGGTTTATCAAAAAGCCCAGCAGTTAGGCATGGGAAAATAGAGTGAAGGGTGAAGAGATTAGGATCGTTAGGCTCTAGAACTTAATCCTTAAAACTTTATTCGGTCTTTTTGACAACCCCTGGAAAAATGATTTAGGTCGCTTACAATAAAGAGAGCGGAGACGAAAGTTTCCGTTCACTCCTCACACCACACTCCGCCTGAACATTGTTCGGGCGGTTCCTTTTTGAAAAGAGACGGAAGGAGCTTTCAACCGCTGGCTGCTTCGGGCAATTATGTTTATATATTGAGAGTTTATTTGAAAAGGGTATCTTCTGGCTATGGTAGGATATTCAAAACATGTTTAGGCAAGGATTTTTGAGCATGTCATCCGCCGCACAAGTTACGGATTCTACGTTTAAACAAGAAGTTCTTGAAAGCGAAGTTCCAGTTCTAGTTGATTTTTGGGCTCCCTGGTGTGGTCCGTGCCGAATGGTAGCACCGATTGTAGATGAGATTTCTGCTCAATACGAGGGAAAGGTTAAGGTCGTCAAGTTAAATACTGATGAGAACCCAACTGTCGCAAGCCAGTATGGTATTCGCAGTATTCCTACTCTGATGATTTTTAAGGGTGGGCAGCGCGTAGATATGGTCGTAGGAGCAGTTCCTAAAACCACTCTCGCAACGACTTTGGAAAAATATCTTTAATGGTCTGTTGCGTACTTTTTCCTAAAGAATACGTAACAGGTTAGTAAAGTATTGTAGAAACGCTTTTTTATTCTAAAAGCCCCAAGCGATCGCTTGGGGCTTTTCCATTACTCAATTGATCCGTTCGGTATATCCCGATTTAATCCAGCCTTCTACAGCGCTAGTTTTTCCTCGCACTCGCTGCCATTCTTGATCAGGCGATTCTTCTAAAACCGTTATTTCTTCATCAAAATCAACGCCACCCACCCGTTCAGACTCCGCACTAGGATTTGACCGCACATTCAAGCCCTCAGATAGGGTGATTGTAGCTTGGTAGCCTGCTCCACTGGGTTTTGGTGAAGGAGTTGGAGTTGGCTGTGGCGGCTTTGGCTTGGGTGTGGTGGCGATCGCGGCTGGCTGTGCAGTAGACGCTGGTTTGTCGTTGGCAAACGTCGGTTTGGGCGGCGGGGTCGTAAATTGAGTAATCAAATATTGGGCAGCGAGAAATCCACCGCCGACTATCAGCGCGATCGCCACCAAAAAACCACTGAATGCTTTAAGCAATCCTGACCACTTCATGATGATGGACTGATCAACAACTCGGCAATTTTAAGCGATCGTGCGTCATTAAGGTGAATCACGTTTGTTTAACCTTTGTTTAATCGGTCTGGTGTTTAGCAAGTCTGGCGAATTGGAATTTCAATGACAAAGGCTGCGCCCTGTCTTGGTGACGAATTGCACGTCAGAGTTCCCTTGTGGCGTTCGGTGACAATTTGGTGGCTGATAGACATGCCCATGCCCGTTCCTTTGCCGACTGCTTTAGTAGTAAAGAACGGATCGAACAAGCGGTTTTGGACTGCTTCGGAGATGCCAGGACCGTTGTCAGCAATTTGAATCGTCACGCTATCCCTGCCGACCACGCTTGTCTGAATGGTGATGAGGCTGGGTCGATCAATAACTTCGGCTGGCGATCTTTGCTGATTCTGCTCATCCAGGACATCGATCGCATTGCTGAGAATGTTCATAAACACTTGGTTGAGTTGCCCTGCATAGCACTCAATTTTGGGTAGATCGCCGTAGTTTTTCACAACCTGAATGGCGGGATAGTCTGGCTTTGACTTCAGCCGATTGTGGAGAATCATCAATGTACTATCGATGCCTTCATGAATGTCTACATCTTTCACTTCGGCTTCATCAAGCCGCGAAAACGATCGCAATGACTGCACAATTTCACGAATCCGATCAGCACCCACTTGCATGGAAACGAGGAGCTTGGGTAAATCTTCTCGCAAAAACTCTAGGTCAATATCTTCTGTAACAGTTTGAATGGCGGCGGTAGGTGCGGGATCGTGTTCTTGGTAGAGCCGCAACAAGCCGAGCAAGTCCTGCGTATACTGAGTCGCATGATGCAGGTTGCCGTGAATGAAATTGACCGGATTGTTGATTTCATGCGCGACACCCGCCACAAGCTGCCCCAAGCTCGACATTTTCTCACTTTGTACGAGTTGCGTTTGGGCATGCCGAAGTTCCTGAAGCGTCTGCTCTAGTTCGCGGGATTTTTGCTTTTCGCTGGCTTCACTCTCCCGTAATTCCGCTTCGACTTGTTTGCGTTGAGCAATCTCCGACTTTAATTGGTTATGCGCTTGTAATTTTTTGATCACCGTGTCGAATGTGTTTGCCAGAAATTGAATTTCATTGGCGAGTATTGATTGGGGCATCGTAAAAACGCCCGTCTGTTTGCTGCTTGTAACAGCATCGTTGAGTTCATTCAGTGGGCGCAAGACTATGCGATGGATGACGATGCCCATAAATAAGAGGATGCCTACAACACCCACTAGCAAAACTAAGGTAAAGGTAAAAAATGATTTTTCAGCCTCGAATTGTATTTGTTTCAGATCGACGATCGCGATTACCAAGCCCCTGCGTCCTGATGTGCCAAACAACACGCTGCTAAAAGGCAAAATGTATGCCAGTGCTGGTTTACTGTCTACAACCGTTTCCTGGCTGGTTTCCGTACCCTTGAGTGCGGCTTGCTCAATCGCTGTTATCAATTCTGGGTGCATGGCTTTATAGGGACGGCCCTTCGCATCAGGAGAGGATTGCAACATGGCTTGCGAACTATGCGCCAAAACTAGACCATCGGGACTCACAACAGCAATCTCAACGACGGCGGGCAAGGTGGCATAGTTTTGCACTACTCGCCGTAGGATATTGCGGTTTTCGAGCGCCAGTAACCCCTCAGTAGAAAACTCCAGCGATTGCGTGATGGTTTGGGCTTGTTGGTGAACCTGTTGAGCTAAATTTGCCTGGATGAGGCGATATTCGACCCACAGGGTTGTGAGTCCGACCGTCGTGAGTGAGAGTCCAAAACCAAGCAAGAGTTGCTTTGAGAGACTTTGTTGCCGTAACTGAAATCGTTGCTTCACGGCTTCCAACCCTCGATCGCGGCAGTGACAGGATCAGCGTTAATTTCAATATCTTCGCGGGGCGCACGTCCGGCACGAGGATCTTCCTTCAGGAGTTGGGTCAGTTGAACGAGCGCCTGCTTTAGCCCATCTTGATTAAACATCCTCTGTTGTAAGGGAATGTCACCTTTGATGAGTCCCGCATAGTCTCTACCAAAGGCAGCACCACTCTGACCCATTTGCTTGCCCACTTGCTCATAGACAGTTTGGGGCTGCACATCGACAGCGTGCATCACATCTAGCCAGGTAGAGACAAATTGAGTAAATGCCGCTTTTTTTGCGTTGACTGTGGTGGCGCTTGTCACCAGTGTATCAATCACGAGGCTATCAATTTCTTGGGTGGTGTAGACAATGTTGCCCTTAATTTTTTTTGCAGTGGCACCTAGGAGTGGCTCCCAGATCACCGCGCCATCCAATTTACCCTTTGCCATTAGCTCCACGGCAGATTCATTGGAAATATCTTCGATCATCACCTCTGCTGGCTTGATGTGATGCAGCTTCAGAGCTTCCAGCAAAATCAGATGATTCACCGTGCCCAGTTTGGCACCCACCCGTTTGCCACGTAATGCTTCTACTGACTTGATGCCGGGCTGGGTGACGATGCCATCCGCACCATGGGAAATGTTTGTCACCATGACCACTGTGGGTTTATCTTTTCCCGAATCGGTCTGCACTACATCCCACAGTGCAACAAAGGCGGCATCCAGCACCCCTCGCATAACGGCGCGGGACGAATCTTGCTGATTTTCAAACTGCACCAGTTCAACTGCCAAGCCATGCTTTTTGAACAGGTCGGCTGTCTGGGCATAGCGCACGACATCAAAACCGAGCCAAGGGCTAATGCCAATTTTTAACGGTTGCAGTTGAGGCGTTTGACCTAGGCTACAGGCGTTTACCGTTAGGCTGATGATCAGCGCGATGAGGCACAAACCGCTGAGCGATCGCCACTGCTGCCCCTTAATCCTAACTGGTTTACCCATGGCGTTAAACCAGTGCGCTTTCAGTTGTTGCATAAGTCATCCATGCCTCAAATATGTGGTGACACGACCTCGCTGTCAAAGTGTCCTTACATTAGCGTCGATTGCACAACGGTAACTGTAATAAAGGCGCTTGCAAGGAACACACGCAGTGTTCCCCAATTGATCGGTGGAATAACGCTGTTGAGGGTTTGTGTTGAGCAGTCAAAAATCACGGTACGCCACACTGTCCTTGTTGGCGTAGCAAATGGTCACAGAGTACCAATGCCACCATCGCCTCGATCATCGGCACTGCACGAGGCAACACGCAGGGATCATGCCGACCCTTCGCTGCTAAAGTCACGGCTTCTCCCGCTCGTGTCACCGTGTTTTGTTCCTTGCGAATGGTGGCGGTAGGTTTGAAGGCAACCCGAATCAAGATGGTTTCGCCGTTGGAAATACCGCCCTGTATGCCGCCTGATCGATTGGTCACCGTGCGAATAGTGCCGCGATCGTCGGTATAAAATTCGTCGTTATGCTCGCTGCCAGCCATCAGCGTTCCGGCAAAGCCAGAGCCAATTTCAAAGCCTTTAGTCGCCGGGAGAGACATGACAGCTTTTGCCAAATCAGCTTCCAATTTGTCAAACACGGGCATTCCCAACCCTTTAGGCACATGACGCGCCACACACTCAACTACACCGCCCAAAGAGTCGCCCTGATCCCGAAAGCGCTCCACTAGCTCGATCATCCGCTCTGCCGCTTCGCCATCAGGGCACCGGACGATGTTGCTTTCCACCTGCTCTAAGGTGACGGTTTCTGAATCAATCGCCCCTTCCAAATCTTTAATCTGCTTGACGTAGCCAATAATTTCCACTCCCGCCGCTTGGCGCAGAATGGCTTTGGCGATCGCCCCAGCCGCAACTCGCCCAATCGTTTCCCGTGCAGAAGAGCGTCCGCCGCCTTGATGATTGCGAATGCCATATTTGGCATCATAGGTAGCATCGGCATGAGAAGGACGATAGGTGACTGCCATTTCGTCATAATCTTGAGATCGCTGGTCTTGGTTTCGCACCAAAATCGAAATGGGTGTGCCGGTGGTTTTTCCTTCAAAGATGCCAGACAAAATTTCGCAGCGATCGGCTTCTTTGCGCGGCGTGGTGATTTTGCTTTGACCCGGACGACGGCGATCGAGTTCAAACTGAATCTCTTCGGTTGAAATTTCTAAGCGCGGTGGGCACCCATCCACCACCACACCCACACCGCCGCCATGCGATTCGCCAAAGGTGGTAACCCGAAACAAATGACCGAAAGTATTGCCCATGCTGCCGATTTAATCACGCTTTAAAGCTCTTATCGTAGCGGAAAGCATGACCTATTTCTATTCCACAGGAAAGAGGGTTTTAAGGGCGATCGCCTGGGCTTGAGGCATTTGTCCATAGCTAAACACATAGGGCACATCGGGCGGCAAGGCTGGCACAAATTGATCGAGAATATACGGGCTGCCATAGATGACTAAGGCTTGCAGTTGCCCGGAATCGATCAGAAATTGCAGCCAGTCTTGGGCGGTTTGGTTGAGTCCGGCGCTACCGCGAAATGGATTGCCACGAATGAAGAGTTGCAGCAAGGTCGGCTGTGGGTGAGTGCTGAAGCGATTCAGCGCGTCGGTGGGAGTATGGCAATCGATTAGCTGTAGCCGATAGCCTTTGTCGGCAGGAATGGTCACTGCTGGCGTGTAGTTTCCGATTAAATCGCGCTCCAAAGCATCATCTAAGATGACTAAATTTCGATTGTCTTGTAAGGGTTGATTAGCCAAGCGCGATAAACAGGGCGTATAAATTCGCTGCGAGTCTTGCAAAATTGAGTCAACTAACGCGATCGCCTTTGGTTGCGCTAACTGCACCATCAAATCTTTGGCTTGCACGATTGGCTGAATTGACTCCCACGCATGGGAAGTAGTTTCTTTTAAGGGAGGCGCACACGCCTTTTGTTTCGCCGCCCAAATCCGTTCCACAGACTCTCGAATTCGCTCCGCCGCAATGCGCCCTGTTTCCACCGCGCTACACACTGCCTGAATTGCGCCCTCTGGGTCAATGGGCATCAGCAAAATATCGGCTCCTGCTTCTACGGCAAGCACGGCGGCTTCATTGGCACCATAGCCATTGGCGATCGCGCCCATTACCAGCGCATCCGTCACAATCAACCCCTCAAATCCTAGTTTTTGGCGTAGCTCCTGAGTCAAAATTCGGTGAGATAGCGTCGCAGGATAGGTAGAATCAAGGGCTGGAATTTGCAAATGGGCGCTCATGACCGAATCGACACCCGCCGCGATCGCGGCTTCAAATGGCGGCAGTTCAATTTGCTGCAACCGCTCTAAATCGTGGGGGATTACCGGAAGCTCCAAGTGAGAATCAACCGTCGTGTCGCCGTGACCGGGAAAATGTTTAGCAGCCGTCAGCACTGAATAAGGTTTTGCACCTCGAATAAACGCCGTCGCCAGTTCGCTGACCGCTGCCACAGTTTCGCCAAACGCCCGCACATTGATCACGGGATTCTCAGGATTATTGTTGACATCCACCAGCGGAGCTAACACCCAATTTAGCCCGATCGCCTGGGCTTCCTCAGTGGTGATGGCTGCCATCTGCTCAGCGTAGTGAATCGCTAGATTGGGGTTGTGTGAGTAGACCGCCGCGATCGCCATCGGCGGTGGAAACCAGGTCGCCCCGGCAAATCGTTGCCCTACTCCTTCTTCCACATCCGCCGCGATTAACAAGGGCACCTGTGCCCAATCCTGAAACTGCTGAGTTCGCAGCGCCACTTCCGCCGCACTTCCCCCCAGCAAAATCACGCCGCCTACGCCGAGATCAGTAATCCAAGATTCC
>JBBSCL010000126.1:0-7913 GCA_038250345.1 Leptolyngbyales cyanobacterium | reverse complement strand
GCTTCCACTAACACATCACGATTTTCAAATCGAACTCCAACCGGAGCAACAACTTCAAATGTTGAACTCGAACCATCTGCCATTTCAGCTTCAATTTCTCTAACCCGACGCAAATCAAGCTGTTTTTTCACGAATTCAGGAATTGCAAGCATGGTGGCTCCGCTGTCTACCATTGCTCGAACGTAAATTTTGCGGACTTGATCCTGATTCAAATAACCTTCTTCAACCAAGATTAAATCAGCGCCACGAACAAGCTCGATATCTGCGTAAACTAATCCCATGCTGGTTGATTCCATAAGCTCAACTCCTCACAAAAAGGAATATTGTTTTAACCCACGCTGCCTTCGAGTTTGAGGGCGAGGAGTTTATCGGCTTCGGCGGCGAATTCCATCGGCAGTTGGTTGAAGACATCACGACAGAAACCGCTGATGATCATCGAAACCGCATCTTCCGCAGAGATGCCGCGCTGTTTGAAGTAAAACAGTTGATCTTCGCCAATCTTGGAAGTGGAAGCTTCGTGTTCGACTCTGCCCTTATCGTTTTGCACCTGAATATAAGGGAACGTGTTTGCTTGGGCATTGTCGCCAATCAACATCGAGTCGCACTGGGAATAGTTGCGTGCGCCTGTGGCTTTGGGATTAATCTTGACTAAGCCGCGATAGCTGTTTTGAGAATTGCCAGCAGAGATGCCTTTGGAAATGATGGTGCTTTTGGTGTTCTTGCCAATGTGAACCATCTTGCTGCCCGTATCGGCTTGCTGGTAGTTGTTGGTCAACGCCACCGAGTAGAACTCACCCACGGAGTTGTCGCCCACCAGCACACAGCTTGGATATTTCCAGGTGATGGCTGATCCGGTTTCTACCTGAGTCCAGGAGATTTTGGAGTTCACGCCCTGACACAATCCCCGCTTGGTGACGAAGTTGAAGATGCCGCCTTTGCCTTCTTTATCTCCGGCATACCAGTTTTGCACCGTGGAGTATTTGATGTCGGCATTGTCCATTGCCACAAGTTCCACCACAGCCGCATGAAGCTGATTGGTGTCATACATGGGCGCGGTGCAGCCTTCCAAATAGCTGACAGAACTGCCTTCTTCTGCCACAATCAGCGTCCGCTCAAACTGTCCAGAGTCGCCGTTGTTGATGCGGAAATAGGTGGAAAGCTCCATCGGGCATTTTGTGCCTTTGGGAATATAAACGAAGGAGCCGTCACTGAACACTGCTGCATTCAGAGCGGCAAAGTAGTTGTCTGCAACCGGAACAACGCTGCCTAGGTATTTTTTGATCAGTTCAGGGTGTTCGTGAACGGCTTCGGAGATGGAGCAGAAGATAACCCCGACTTCCCCTAGTTTTTCTTTGAAGGTGGTGGCGATCGAAACACTGTCAAAAATCGCATCCACAGCAACGTTGCTGAGCCGCTTTTGTTCAGATAAGGAGATGCCTAACTTCTCGAAGGTATCCAGCAGTTCGGGATCAACCTCATCCAGGCTTTTTTTCTTTTCTGTCACTTTAGGCGCAGAGTAGTAAATGATATTTTGGTAGTCGATCGCAGGGTAGCCCACCTCTGCCCAGTTTGGCTCAGTCATCTTCAGCCATTGGCGATAGGCTTTCAGACGGAACTCCAGCATGAACTCAGGTTCATTTTTCTTCTTAGAGATCAGACGAACTACGTCCTCGCTTAAGCCACGAGGAATCGTATCGGATTCAATGTTAGTGATGAAGCCATATTTGTAAGGCTGATTGACCAGGTTTTGGACGGATATAGTCATCAAAGTATTCTCTCTGAAGGATCGGATTTTGGAGGAAAAGATTGTAGATTTGCACTGGGTCTTTAATCTTCAATCAGCTTCTAAAGTGGTTATGCCTGATTGGTAGTGGCACGAATTTCATCTATGGAGATGTCTTGTTTGTCGCCCACAAAGGGATTGTCAGAAGTGAGGAACAGCATACAGTGGCATTCTTTGCGTTCCCGCATCGGCACACAGGGGCAGTTCCAATAAACGGCAGCCGCTTCGGCTTCTTTATCTTCATAATGACGGCACGGGCAAAGCGGAGCGCCCAAATCATCTTTATGCTTGGCAAGCCCTTCAATCACAACGGCGGTAACGCTCAAGTCGGAGCAAAAATAAGTGCCTGTACGCTTTGCATAGGTTTCTGAAAAATTTTTCATTGCCTCCAAACTTTTTTCGGAAGCTTGGTTCGGTTTCATTTGAGTGTTCATAAGGCAGGCAACACTATACAAGTGGGATAATGTGACAAATGAATTTTATTAATTAAAACAACACTTTTGTTGCTTAACCTTATTGTAAAACACTTTAGCAACAGTTTTGTTGCTAAAGTTAGGATATACACTTGAATTGCATTTGTAAGTCTCGATACCTACGAGAATGACAACAACTCAGCAGCCTTCTACAAAACAAGACATCCTGCAACATCTTCTAAAGCAGGGACAAGCCACCGCTCAAGATTTGGCTGAATGTCTGCATATCAGTCCTCAAGCGATTCGTCGTCATTTGAAAGATATGGAAGAGGAAGGGCTGATTGTGCATGAAGCAGTGCAGTCGGGAATGGGTCGCCCTAGTCACACCTATGGTTTAAGTCAGTCTGGGCGCGATCGCTTTCCCGATCGCTACGATCAGTTTGCAATTTCTTTATTAGATACCCTGGCGGCAACCGTTAGCAAAGAGCAGATGAAGTCAATTCTGCAAAAGCAATGGGAGCGGAACGCGCTGGAGTATCGCGATCGCATTGGCAACGGTTTGCTCAAAGACCGTGTAGCAAAGCTTGCTGAAATTCGCCAAGCAGAAGGATACATGGCAGAGTCTCATTCTATCGATGCAGATGGGCTAGTGGTGGCAGACAGCGATCGGTTTATTTTGACGGAGCATCACTGTGCCATTTCTCAAATTGCAGAATCGTTTCCCAGCGTGTGTGGGCATGAGTTGGAAATGTTTGCGGTGGCGCTGCAAGATTGCACTGTAGAACGGACTCACTGGTTGGTGAATGGGGAACATCTCTGTGGCTACCTGATTCAGTCGAAGCAATAGTGATTGCATTGAGATGACAACACGCGATCGCATCACAACATTTGAGATCAAAGCAGTTTTAGAATTCTTGATTCAAGATTCCTCGCGCTCTTCAAGCGTTAGGTGACTATCGATTTGAGCATTGAGCAAGCGGTTTTCGTAGCGTCTGTTGCGACGGCGACCTTTGGCAGGGGTGGCTCTTTTGACCGCACGTTTATCATTCACAATATGATTGAGATCTGGCACATCGTCCCAATCTTGAATATCGTCAGAAGAGGTGCGCTTCGTCATAATTTGGTGAATGGTTGATAGTTTATTACAGTATCCCAATCCTATCGATGACAAAAGACTCTATGCAACCTGGTTCTGATTTTTTAACGCCCGAAGAGTGCGCTGAAGTGGATAAAGCGTTACTGACTTCGCACGATAAATTCACGGCGCGAGTCACAATTTATGCGCTGCGATCGCTGAAGCAAATCGCCGAACAAGCCAACACTTCCATTGCTGCTCTGGAATCGACGCAAATTGAAGAATGGGTTTATCAAGATGCCAGCTTACAAAAAACTGGAGACAGCGAGTTTCGCCGATTTTTTTCGCAGTTGGTGATTTCATCACTTAAACCACTGAGGCGCATCGCTAGGGAATCAGGCATCGAGATTGAAATTTTAGCGATCGCCCAAGTGGTTGCCTGGTTTGAAAAAGAGGCAAAGAAAAAGCTAGAGAAGAATTAACCCGAATCAAAGCGGTATCCAGAATGGCTGAGCTAGTCTTTGTTTTGTTGAGCCACTTTACGTTGAGCCGCAGCCTGTTCAGAAGTTTGTTCTTTCTCATCTTCCAGATGAGTTTTATAAACATCGGCATCGGAGCCAATAATTTGGGCGATCGCTTCAGAGTGCAGCACCCGATTCGCCACCGAAAGCGAATCGGTCAATATGCCAAATAAAGCAATCACTTCTTCCAAATGCTGCACATCTTCTTGAACTTGAGCCGTCTCTTTAGCGTCTATATGGACGCGGTTCAGCAACTTCCCCTGCTTTAATTTATAGCGGGAGTGGGTGGCTTTAAAGTAATGATGCAGTTGACTCACGGTTGACGCGATCGATTCACCATCATCCAAGAAATTCAGATTATCAGTGGTCATAAAAAATCAGCTAGACAGCCTGTTTACTACTTAGAATCAACGGACGTGCAAATCTGACAATCCACTCAAAATTTTACAGGACGCTTTGACTATTTTAGGAATAACCCACCAAACGAGCAAAGATTATGGCTTACGAACAGCATCGGTTTTTGTGGTGGTTTTGGCAACTCTTTTGGCGGCAGATCCTTTGCGGGTGCTTGCTGGGGCTGGATCAGGTTCGACAACTGGCAGAACAGGTTCCAATAACATTTGGTGCAAATAACTCCGGAATGCCGGATCAAGATATTGCTGCCGCACTCGATCCCAATCGGCTAACGCGTCCGATCTCGTTTGCTGAATCGTGGCTTGCAATGCTGGCATCTCGGCGCGTTTGGGCAAATATTCCTTTAAAAGATCTTGCAGCACATAGCTGTCTTGCAGTTTACCCAAGTTGTCTTGCAGCAATTTGATCTCTTGAATCCAGGCTTGAAAGGGTTGACTATAAAACGGTACAAAAAACTCTGCTTGATAGCGGACGTGCTTACACGCCTTTCGCAAATCGTGGAGGAGTTCTCCAGCGGCGGTTGAAGAGCCACTCGCTGGGATCAACCAACCCGGATGCAGCAGCAAGTCGGCAAGCAAAGGACTGAGCAGATCAGGCAACAAGGGAATAATCGGCAGGGTGGCTAGAGACGTATATTCGGGGTTTTCTAGCCAGTCTTGGTAGCTGGTTTTAAGATCTTGATAGCGCGATCGCGCTAAGCTATGCTCAACCACAGCAAATGCTTGCCGACGCTGCTTATACAATACTTGAAGCGCCTCGTGCAGCAAATCTTCTTCAACTCCATCCACTAGAGGCAAATAAGTGCCTTCTAATGCGGCGATTTGCACATCTAAGTCGCGCAGTTTACCCAAGATTTTGGCGATCGCACTCACCCGTTTTGGGTTAGCACCCTTGGGCATTTGCACTGCCATGCCAAACACCTGAAATGCCGTTCGCAGCTTGCGTGTGCCCACCCGCATCCGATGCAAATCTTCTGGATCGGTGTCGGCTAAAACTTTCTTTTCATATTTGAATATGCTGCGGTATTGCTCACTGAGTACCGAGTGGGCATAATCGCCCAACGTTAATACGTGGTCAGTCGTTGATGCAACCTGAGACGATGTTTTTTGTGCAGTTTTCATAAAACTTCAACCGAGAAAAGTGAGAGTCATACAGTATAAACGCTGAATCAAAGATATGGGTTAACCTTTACTTAAACTTAGCGATCGTCTGAATACCACTGAACAAAAAAGCAGTGGGAGTACGTCACTTTTTCGCCCTCACCCTAAATCCCTCTACCAGAGCGGGAGTGGGACTTTGACCTATTTTAAGATAAGGGGTTGGGGGATGTAGCTCGCTTCCCGCAGGGTGGGCGTTGGTATTCACGAGGGCAATATTTTCCCAACGTCCCGCTACAATCCCATAGCGCAAGTTGTAAATCGGTGCGACTTGCCAGTTATGCTCGACTCTGGCAGTCAATCCCCGCGCATCGAGAGTTCCTTGCCGGAAGAAAATATTTTGCGTGGGATCGAAGGTATCAAAGTAGTCACTGTTGAAGCCGATGTTTGCCGTCAAAATCGAGTCAATGCCAGCGCCCACCAGCGCTCTCCAAGATAAGCCGATGTTGAGGGCATCATGATTTAGGCGATCGCCCTGGAGTGGAAAGCCAAAATACATCAACCCTTTACGGCTGGTAATTTTATAAGTGTCTAAGCTGATCGTATTTCTCGGATCAACCTTGTAAGACAGCCTGCCATAGTAATTATCAAACCGAGTATCGTCGTTCAACAATCGTCCATCGTCGCCCCGGTTTGCCGCCCCTTTGGGAACTAGATAATCATTTTCTGCCTGAAAGCGTTCGTCAGCAAAAGCATAGCCGAGATTGCCCAAGCCACCCGTTACGCCCCTCGATAATTTTGCCGCCCATAGGAACCTCCCTGTGCCAGCAGATTAAATTTTGGCGATCCGCTAGTGGTGTCTTTGGTGATGATGTTGACCACGCCGCCAAACGCCTCGGAGCCGTAGAGAGTGGCTGCCGTGTCGCTGGATAATTCGATGCGATCGATGCCACCAGTCAGCAGCGTATTGAGATCAGTAGCGCCATGATAGGTATTGATGTGGCTATTAATCGATCGCCCATTCAGCAGAAAGATATTTTGATTTTGCGTGGTGCCTCGATAATAAAAGCCTGTATGAATATCGACACCAAAACCCGTATCGTTGATGGCAAATCCGGGTAAGTTTTTCAGAACTTCGTTAACGCTAAATGCCCCTTGCTTATCAATTTCCTCACCTGTGATTGTGTAAACCGGAGCAGAACCAGCGGTTTTTTTTGCCCTTCAACCACGACTTCTTCTTCGGTGTCGTCGTCTAGAGTGGCTGCACCTGCTGGTTTTGTTTGAGTCAGCAAATTGCTTTCTAAGCCTACTGGCACTAGCACCAGTTGAGCGCGAGTAGATGGAAAAGCCTGTTGATGTTGCTTGAGTATGGTGGCTTGCGGCGATCGCTCACCCTCGGTTTGGGGTAACTGGGCGATCCGCGATCGCCCAGTTACCCCAACTGAGTAAGACGGCACCCGGCACCAGCAATAATATTTTCATACAACCTAATTGAGAAAAACTCACACCAAACTGCCACGACTTCAGCAAGAATGCTACTCCCATCGAAAGCTAAACAGATCGTTTATCTTTAGGCAAATGTTCGCCTGCGTCAAAAGACAAGCTGTCAAACTAGACAGGCTTAAAAAGACTGACGGGAAATATTGTGGCTCTATTTGATTCTTCACTCAGCGACTGACCGCTATACTGAGAGCAATCTTGCTGGAGAGTCTGACTATGGTTCGTCTTGATGCAAATTTACCTCACTCTATGGATGAGGCAGTGATTGACGAAATCAAGTGTCCTCCCACAAGCCTCTACAGTGATGAGCCTCCCTTGGAAACTGATTTTCACCGTGAACAGATCGATCTACTAATCCGTTTGCTGAAATACTGGTGGCGCGATCGCCCAGACTTCTATATTTCTGGTAACCTAACGGTCTACTACAACGAACAGCAGCTAAAACAGCGCGATTTCCGAGGACCCGATATATTTGTCGTGTTAGGAGCCGAAAAGCGCGATCGTCGCAGTTGGGTGATCTGGGAGGAAGGGGGCAAGTATCCAAACGTTGTGATTGAGCTACTTTCTAGTTCAACAGCCGCCGTGGATCGTGGAATCAAAAAGCAACTCTATCAGGAAGTATGGCGTGTACCGAACTACTTCTGGTTTCATCCAGAAACCCTAGAATTTGCGGGATTTCATCTGATTGATGGTCGATACGAAGCGATTTCGCCCACGGAAAACGGATTACTCTGGAGCGAACAGCTTGAGCTATATCTCGGTATTCATGAACGACAATTGCGTTGGTTTAATGTAGAAGGGCAGGTGATGCCATTGCCCGAAGAAGCCGAACGGCAGGCAAAAGAGCGATCGCAACAACGAACCGAACAGCTAGAAGAACTGCTGCGATCGCAAGGCATTGACCCCAATCAACTACCGGATTAAGGTATGGCGGATGCGCGATCTGCTTTTCCCTTCTGCTTACGCCGATATAGCACTACGCAAATACGTTAAGACACTGATGGAATGCGGCATCGACACACTCACGGAAGCTATCAAAGTCCTGCCACCGTTGTCTCATCCAGTTTTTGAACATAAACCACCAATGCTCAATCGGGTTGAAGTCTGGAG
>JBBSCL010000125.1:0-7929 GCA_038250345.1 Leptolyngbyales cyanobacterium | reverse complement strand
GCGATCGCCCAAGAGGACAGCGATCGCATCAAAACCCTCACCACTGAACTTCAGCAAACCTTGTACACCATTGGCAGCAACATCTATCAGCAAGCAGATGGTGCAGCAGATCCTAGTACAGGAACTGCCGATGCTGCTGAAGCCGGATCTAGCTCCTCTAGTAGCTCTGAAGAAGATGTGATTGATGCCGACTTCACCGAAAGCAAATAGATCACCATTCAAATAGATTGAACTTGGAGCGTTTTATTACTCCATCAATCACAAGGGCTGCTCGTTTTGCCGAGCAGCCTTTTTTTGGAATATTTACCTATTGGTTTTTATGATTCCCAGCGATCTCAATCCTTGATAGTTCACCTAGCCTGAATTCCAGTAGAATCATGCAGTAAGCAAATAGTGCTAAACGATTTCTACTCACTGCTGTCAAGACTTTGAAAAAGGATTGAGCCAACCCATGCCAGAAGAACCGACTCCAGATTCAGTCACTCCAGATTCAGTCAAAGAGCAACCTGCGGCAAAGCCTGAAGCAAAAGCCAAAAAGGAAAAACCTCCCGCGCTGGAAGACAAGCCATTTCCTGACTTTATTCAGCAAGATTTCATCCCGGCATTAAAAATAGGGCTTGAAAACCAGGGCATTCAAGGCGTGGAACTTTCGTTTGAAAAGAAAAAGATTAATATTGTTGGATTCAGTCAATTGCCAGACTGTTGGCAAGTAGTCGGAGTTTGGAGTAATGGCTACAAGCAAACCCGCGAATTTAACCTTTACTTTTTTGACGAAACTATTAGCGGCAAGAAAGGATTTTCTTACTCTGAAAGCGGCGGCAAAGCTAGCACTTTGGAGTCTTTTCGGATTGACGAACGAAAGTCAGATTTAGGGCTGCTCGTGTTTTGGACTGTGCAGCGCCTTAATGCTCAAAAGTGGCTTGTGCGAAACTGAGGCTATAGCTCTCTAAAGTGGTAAAGCACCACACCCGTTGTGACATCGTTGTAGGTATCCACATAACCCGTTTTGACCAGGTTGTGTAAGGTTACTTCAACGGCAGCAAAGCTTGCATCTGTGTCAATTACCCCTTGAGTCACTGAAAGGGTGCCACCTCGTGCCTGAGCCGCTTTGACTAACTTCACTGCAAGTTGGTCATGTTTTGGCTGAGGAATTAGAGCAAGTATTTCCGGTTTTTCGATCACTCGTTCGATCGCCGGTTGGTAGGCAGAATTCCCCGGCAGCGCTGCTTGACTCGCTCGCAGCTTGGTGTTGTATTCATCGACCATGCCAGGAACTAACACGAGATCAAACAACTGACCAAAGCCCATTAGCCCAAAGGTAAACAGCCACAGCAACCCAGTGAAGGTCTTGCCATTATATAAACGCTGAAGCCCATGCAGTTGGAGTAGGCAACCCAACCAAAGCACATACGAAGTTGCGATATTATTCATAAACCCGTTGGACAGTAAAAGGGCGGCGGAAGGCTTTTCCTTATGATAAAGATTTTGATTTGAGATGGACAGAAAAGTAGCAAGAATTTAGTTTGCTGATTCTTTGAGCTTGCTAGAACATTTTCAATCGCCTCTACTAAACTTGATCTTGTGTTGCAAGTCTTAATAATTTTCAAGTTGTAGTCACAGGTTGGCTTGATAGACTTATGGAGGTAGCGATCGCGGGACATTAGCCCTACAATAACTACAGCGGATGGATTACTCCTAATGCAGAAAGGAGTACTTGCATCAAACTATTAAATAACCATTCTGTAGCTCAGAACCTAGAGAAAACGACTCATGGTAGATTCCCTTAAAAAGCCAAGTTTTGAAGAGTTGCGTCCCGGCATCAAAGTTCCGGCAAAAGAAACTATCCTCACGCCTCGCTTCTACACCACCGATTTTGATGCAGTGGCAGAAATGGATATTTCTGTTAACGAAGATGAGCTACAGGCGATTCTAGAAGAGTTTCGGGCAGACTATAATCGCCATCACTTTGTGCGCGATGCAGAGTTTGAGCAATCTTGGGATCACATTGACGGCGAAACCCGAAAGGTATTTGTAGAATTCCTAGAGCGCTCCTGCACCGCTGAATTTTCTGGCTTTCTGCTTTACAAAGAACTTAGCCGCAAGCTAAAAGGCAAAAATCCAACCTTGGCAGAGTGCTTTGAGCTAATGTCGCGCGATGAAGCCCGTCATGCAGGCTTCTTGAATAAGGCATTGTCTGATTTCAACCTACAGCTTGACCTCGGCTTTTTGACTAAGAGTCGCAGCTATACTTTCTTTCAGCCTAAGTTCGTCTTCTACGCGACTTACCTATCTGAAAAGATTGGCTACTGGCGTTACATTTTGATTTATCGCCAACTGGAAGCTCACCCCGAAAACCGCCTTTACCCAATTTTCCGCTTCTTTGAAAACTGGTGCCAAGATGAAAATCGGCACGGCGATTTCTTTGATGCGATTATGCGCGCTCAGCCTCAGTTTTTAAACGATTGGCAAGCGCGGCTGTGGTGCCGTTTCTTCTTGCTTTCGGTGTTTGGCACGATGTATCTCAACGATGTGCAGCGATCGGGCTTCTATGAAGCGCTTGGGCTAGATGCCCGCGAGTATGACAAGAGCGTGATTGAAAAGACCAATGCCACGGCGGCGCGAGTCTTTCCGGTCATGCTAGACGTGGAAAATCCAGAGTTCTACGATCGCCTAGAAATTTGCGTAGGCAACAACGAAAAGCTGACGCAGATTGCTCGTTCTAATATGCCAAAACCTCTGCAACTGGTTCAAAAAGTGCCTTACTACTTGGCAAATGGCTGGCAGTTCTTGAAGCTGTACTTTATGAAACCGATTGATGTTGCCCACACTCATGGTGTTGTGCGGTAGAACGTAGTATTCTTTGGCTAGTATTTAAACTCTGCATCTCCGGTTTTTCCGAGATGCAGAGTTTTGTTTATGTGGCATTGTGTTGAAGTGTGCGCGTTTTAGGTGTGAGGATTTTTGTATGAATAGTCAAAGAAGGCGATCGCCCCAATTCCCATCCATTTTGATTTCGTCTTCCATTAGTTTCGCGGTTGGGATGTTTGGTTTAGCTGGAACCGCCCAAGCAAATCCCACTTCTAGCCTCTCGCTTTCATTAAAGGAAGACCTGCAACCCTCGTCGGAAACCGCCTCCAGTCAGCCATTCGAGGATAAGTCACTTCAAGATCGGAACAATCAGCCTGATCCTCAAATCACCATCAGTTCTGAGGTTGAAGCAGAGGAAGGACTACCTGCGCGATCGCCCTTGCAAGTGTCTCATTCTGCCAGCGACCTTGCCCAAGCCCAGCCTGCAACCGACGGCGCGACACCTACCAGACCCGCTGATGCTAGCCCAGTGCTGGATAAATGGGAAAAACAAACGCCCAATGTGCTAGAAGATATTAAACGCGATCCTAGCTTCCGGACTCGCGTTCGATTAGGGTTGTCCTACTTTCCCAGCACGAATGATGCACTCGGCTGGAATGTAGGCGTAGAAGATATTTTTATTGGCAAAACGAGCTTGACGCTGAGCGGCAACTATATCGCCAGTTTCAACGGCGATCGCAAGGCAGGTGGTGCCGATCTCCGCTATTATCTATTGCCGTTGGGCGGCTACTTTAACCTTGCTCCCGTATTGGGCTATCGCTACTTAGAATCCCCGCGATACATCACCGACGGGTTAAACGTGGGATTTCGGGTGCAGGCAGTGCCTTCCCGCACAGGCGCAGCAGATTTGTCGTTTATGCTGACCTGGGTTGATCCGGGTCAATACGATGAGGTTGGGGTGCTAACGCTATCCTTTGGCTATGCGCTAACTAAACAGGTGCGGCTGTCAACGGATATCGAGAAACAAAACTCGCGCTACAAGAAAGATACTCGGTTTGGAGTGTCGCTGGAGTATATGTTTTAAGATGAAGGAGCGGAAAAGAGCGATCGATGAGCCAGACAAACCTGCCGGACAAACTGGCTGAGATGCTGATGATTCGTCTGTCCTGTTTTGCTAATAGCCGCAGAATTGTCTGAATACAGATGGGTCAACACGGGCATTACTTCCGTATCGATCGCCAATCGAAACAGGGCGATCGGCAGCAATAAATCCGATCCTTGGCGTAAATCGTGTAGTTCAGGGAACTGAGCTTCTAGGGCGATCGCAGGATTTCCCATAATTAACGCTAATGGGCGCACCCAACACACCCGACGCGGTTCAGCAACTTGCACTACCTCAGCATATAAGCGGCTAGAGCCATGCTCTAAACAGACAATTTGACACGGCTGAAAAAAACGTGCAGAACTGATGGAATTTTCAGGAAGAGTCATGGTAGCGATCGGATAATCACTCATTTTATCGAGAAAGTCTTATCTTAGAAGATGGGTTCTGGGATGAAAAGCCTATGAGTTGGGTTGTTGCCGCATTCTATAAATTTGTGCCGCTGCTGGACTGTGTTGAAATGCGACCCGTTCTGCTGGAATACTGTCAGGCGCAAGAGATTAAGGGCACGATTTTGCTGGCAGAGGAGGGCATCAATGGCACAATCGCAGGTTCTCGGCAGGCGATCGATATCGTGCTGGCATGGCTCAAATCTGACCCGCGACTAGCAGATTTGAATCATCAAGAATCTGTGGCTGAAGCGCCACCGTTTGAACGGATGAAGGTGAAGCTGAAGCGGGAAATTGTCACCTTGGGCAAGCCAGAAGCGAATCCGGGTGTGCAGGTGGGCACTTATGTGACTCCGGCAGAATGGAACGCGCTAATTGCCGATCCGGAGGTGATGGTAATTGACACCCGCAATGATTACGAAGTCAGTATTGGCACTTTTCAACGGGCGACAAACCCTCAAACTACTTCATTTCGAGAATTTCCAGACTACGTGCAGCAGCTTGATCCCACACAACACTCAAAAGTTGCCATGTTTTGCACGGGCGGCATTCGCTGTGAAAAAGCATCGGCATACCTGCTCAGCCAAGGCTTTCCGCAGGTCTATCACCTCCAAGGTGGCATTCTTAACTATCTGGAAGAGGTGCCAAAGGATGAAAGTTTGTGGCAGGGAGAGTGCTTTGTGTTTGACGATCGCGTTTCCATCACCCACGGGTTAGAACCGGGAACTTACGAGATGTGCCGCAGTTGTGGGCATCCGATTTCTGAAGCCGACAAAGCCGCACTCGACTATGAAGATGGCATTTGCTGTCCCCATTGTGCCGACCAACTTACGCCAGAAAAACGCGATTCCCGTAGGAAGTCCTATAGAAAGCTTCGCTAACGTTTCACGAATCGCCAAAGCGACCGTCAGCGTCAATGGCAGCAGTCATACCAGGTAAAAACTGCGATCGATCGCTTGTAAAAAATAGGCATTGCTGAATCTGGAGATGAAATTTGTAGGGGCGATCTCTTGGGGTTGCCCTCCATCTTCGACAGGGTAGGCACAAGACCTACCCCTACAGTCAAAAATCATCCTTGCATTCAGCAACGCCAAAAATATTCTAATTTCCTACAAAAAGTAGCTGTCTTCAGAATTCTTGTGTTTTACTAAGGTGCCCAACAAGATTACGTTTTAGGTGCCAAATCATGATGGACACTGCAAAAAAATTAGACGCTTCCAAGAAAATCGATGCGGTGTTTGAAGGAGGCGGAGTCAAAGGGATTGGCTTAGTTGGCGCATTTTCGGTGCTGGAAGCAGAAGGCTACATGCTCGAAAATTTGGCAGGCACTTCAGCCGGGGCGATCGTCACCGCATTGCTTGCCGCAGGCTACAATGCCGCAGAACTCAAGGAAATTTTGGATTCTCAAGACTTTACCCAATTTATGGATAAAGGCTGGGAAGACGAAATTCCCCTCGTCGGCTCAATGCTGAGCTTAATCACCGAAAAAGGCATTTATGAAGGCAACTTTTTTGAAAACTGGCTGCGAGAATTGCTGGCAAAAAAGGGAGTTCGCACCTTTGGCGATTTGGTCATGCAAAAAAACAAAGACAATCTCCGCTATCGCCACAAGTTACAGGTGATTGCCAGCGATTTGACCCGTGGCAGAATGCTAGTGCTGCCTAGAGATATTCAACACTATGGCGTGAATCCTGATGAGTTGGAAGTGGCAGCAGCCGTGCGAATGAGTATGAGCCTGCCCTTCTTTTTTGAACCGGTGCAATTGAAAGATAAAGTCGGTGCCACCAACTACATTGTGGATGGAGGTGTGCTGAGCAATTATCCGGTGTGGCTATTTGACAGTGGAGATGCGAACCCGGCATGGCCAACTTTTGGGGTGCGATTGGTCGATCCCGATCAAGATAAACCCAATGTGATTAAGGGACCCGTTTCAATGTTAAAAGCACTGTTTTCCACGATGATGGAAGCCCATGATGCCCGTTACATCAGGGCACAAAGTTTTGTCCGCACGATACCCATTCCGACTATGGGCATTCAAACAACCCAGTTTCAACTCACGCCAGCCGAAAAAACAGCACTGTATGAAGCTGGACAAGCCGCCGCCCAGAAATTTTTAGAAACCTGGGATTTTGAGAAGTATAAGCAAGAGTTTCGCGCCCAAATTCCACCGTCTAGAACGGAAGAAGTGTGGACTTAGGTGGTTTCTAGAAAACGAAAGACTCATCAGTTGTACATCGCGTTAGTTTGGTTCTAAGAAGGCTTGTACTTTGCCATCGGCGGTGAGAACTAAACGAATTTTGGCGTTTCGTTCGTTTGAAAGGGCAGAGACGAAGGGATCTCCGACCAGCGGCATTCCCGTGCGATCAATATAATCGCCCGATAGCTGCCGTAGGGGAACAATACTTTGAATGCTGCCGTTGGGCGCGAGTAGGAGGCTATATTCGAGCGTTTGCGTGAGTCCCTCAGGTGGTTTCCAGCGCTGTTGAAAGTAGGTTCTCACTTCAGCCACTTGGGGAATGGTATCAAAAGCGGTGGCATTTGCTGCGCGATCGCCCCCTCTTAAAGCACTCCGCGATGCTGGCGATCGCCCAATCGGCTCTGTCGGTGCAACCGCAACCTGACCGCTGGCTACAGCAGCACTCTTTCCACTGGCAGAGGATGAAGCTATCTTGTTCGATTCTGCGGACGAATTCGTTTCACCTGAAATAATTGTGGGGCGACCTGGAATTCCGGTAATCGGCACCGTTGCGATCGAATTTTGGGGCAGGGTTTTAGAACTGGGTAAGGTAGGATTCGCCAATTCGCCGGGTTTGGGTTGAGGCGCAACCAGAGTGGGTATGCCAATCTTGGGAGTTGATCCTGTCGGCGGCATCGACGGCAATGTTTCAGCAGAAATTACAGGCGGGGTCGCTTTATCGACCACCGATGGAGAGATCTGGGTCGCCATTCGCTGATCGTTGCTGCTCGTGCCTTGGCTCAGGGTGGGTGCGATCGCAGTGGGTGCCATCGAGCTATCCAACAGTTTGAGCGCGGATGCAGATAAGCCCACGACTGTCACCGCGATCGCGGCGATCTGTGCCCAATTTTCCCGACCTCTAAACCAGCCTGTTTTCGGCAGTGTGGGCAGTTCCAATAGGTCAGCAGAATAGTCATCTAGCGCGGTTGCTAAGTCAAAAAGCTGGAGGGTATTTAGGCGAATCACCGATCCCGATTCTTCTGTGGCTAAGGCACCTAAGCTCAAATCGTGTCCCAGCAATCCATTCGGTTGTAAACCAATCTCTCCAAGGTTGCGATCGCTAGGGAGTGTTTTTTTACTAGATTCGATGGTTGCAGGGATGGCAGTCTCAGGATCACCTGGATCAATCAAAGCAGCAGATGGGGATAGGAAATCCTGAGATTGATCGAGAAAAATTTGGACGTAAGTATTGACCGTGTGTCTCAAGTCTTCTAACTGAGCGCGATCGCCGTGCAACTCCACCCATCGATCTTGCGCCAGGGTTGGATCATCCAGCTTGAGATGAAACCGCACATCTTTGACAACAGGTTGCTCAGCCCAGCGAGACAAGGATG
>JBBSCL010000124.1:0-7930 GCA_038250345.1 Leptolyngbyales cyanobacterium | reverse complement strand
CTGACTGAAATCAAAGTGAAACAAACCGCCGTTATAGCGCGGCACTTCTAACCCCGGATCACCGCGATCGACAATTTGAAACATACTCAGCAGGCGATCATAGAACCCTGTCGAAGTTTGGCTTAAGTTCTTCTGACGCTCTACGCCCTGGGCGACTTCATGCGTCATTTTGATCAGACTGTGATCTCGATAATCTCGATCAATCGGCAGTAGATTCCGGGCTTCGGCATAGAGCAAAAACAACAGCTTATACAGAAACGACAGCGTTGCTTCATACACCTGCTCTGCCGTAACCTGTTCCCCCTTACGGACGGCATCTGCCACAAAACCGCTTGCCAAACCAGGAAACACTCGATCAAACACCAGTGCCTTTAGCTCATTGCCCACTCGCGTGGCATAGGTGGTACTGCCTTCGCGCACCCGCTCTAAAAAATTGCGATCGTGCGGGTCTTTAACCAGCGCCTCTTGCCGAAAGAACAGCCAAAAATACTTAAACTGCTCAAGGTTGCCAGATTCCAGCAGTTCCACCAAATCGACGGAATAAAACTCTGTTGCTGTCGATGAAGCCTGTCGATAATACAGCCGCCACTCGCGCCCGTTGGTCAAAATCCCCCAATCCACTCCCGTCCCCGTCAAATAGCTAGAAATCTGAAACGAGGGATTGGTGTTTTTATAAATATCTCGCTGATCATTAGACGAAACCTTACTCAGCGATCGCTCCCAATACTTAGCCTCCGCGATCGCCCTCACCCGTGCATAAAAAGCAGGCTCATCATTCTGTAAGGGATAAGCCGCATCGCGATCGGCGACCTGGGTAAACAGGGCATAGTCTGGTCGTTCGGCTCTACCCTTGCCACGAGTCGTCACCTGGGGAATATGGCTAAACCCCAAAATATTCAGCGCAGGCTTAATGAATACCTCTTCAGTTTGCGCTTCACTCAGGGTTGGCAACAGATCTTTTTTGGACAGATAGAGCTTTCCTAACGCCCCAAACCCCGCCGCCACATCCACCTGCCATTCGGGGCACTCTTGAATTCGATGCTCCAGATAATGCTGTGAAAATAGCGGCTTGTTTGGTTTTTGCCCATCCATGATTTCAGCCTTGGTGCGATCGCTGAAGCTCTAGTGAACGACTGATTGTTTAGCAGTATGCTCACTTGCCCCTCCAACCTACAAGATCGAAACCCGGACTGTCGAGATTTGCCAGAAATCCCATCTGCACTTAATCCCAAAAGGCTTCTACTTTAATAGTGATGAACCGAGCAATAGTGATGAACCGAGCGGCGATCGCCTGATTAAACCGTGCCTCGAATTTCTTCGACCATGCCGTCACGCAGCAAAAGCTCAACCTGCATTTTTTCAATCAAGTTATCTCCCAATTCAACGCGAAACACGCTGTCGATTTGTCCTTGGTTGACTTCTTGATCCATTTCTAAGACCTGAACTTGCTGAAGCTGTTGCAAAACCTGATTTTTTTGCTCTAGCAATTCGCTTTTTTTCTGATTGACTTGACCTTGAATACTTTCAATTTGCTGAGCGCTTTCAGAACCAGGTAACTGAATTTGTTTTTGAATCTCAGAAATCATCCGCTGCGCTTGCATTTCAAGCTGTTGCAGTTGATTGTCTACCTGATTGATTTGATCTTGTAGTTGTTGCTGAGCCTCTTCTTTCCATCGGGGCGTGACGATCGCTTTTACATTAACAGAACGCTTTAGAATCAAATGAGAGGGTGAGACATCCATAAAACGCTTCATTAAGGGTCAAGAGCAAAAAAAGATGTTTGAGTGAAAATAATTTTTCACATATAACTGGGTAGAAATAGCCCAATCATTAACGTTTAATCAACCTTGTAATGCCTACCTAGCAGGACATCATGAGGGATTAAACAAACATCTCGTTAATCATACCCTGGTAGCGATCCATCACAACGTTTCGACGAATTTTTAGGGTTTGGGTCAGCAATCCATTGTCGATCGCAAATGGCTCGGCAATCAGGCGAAACGGTCCAATGCGATCGTCTGGGCGAAATCCAGGGCGTTTTTTCACTTCTCGATTCAGTTCTTGCCGCATCAAATCCTGCACGGGTTTGCTATCTAAGGTCAATAGTTTTCCCGATGTTTGATTATCAATGTCAAAGTTTTCTAATTGCAAGATGTAGCCTTGCGCCACTGCCCACTTTTCTAACGCATCCACATTTGGCACAATCAGCGCTCCCAAAACTTTTTGGTCTTGTCCCACCAGCATAATCTGACCCAAGTAAGCGCTTCGCAGACAGGCATCTTCAATCGGCTGAGGCTCAATGTTTTCACCGCTGGTTAGGACGATCGTATCTTTGGCGCGTCCAGAAATAATCAAATCACCCTGAGCCGATAGCCAGCCGAGATCGCCCGTATCGAACCAACCGTTGACATCGATCGCCTTTTGGGTTGCCTCTGGATTTTGATAGTAGCCCTGCATCACTTGAGGTCCACGCAGCAGCACCAGCCCTTGTTTGCCAGTTGTCACGGGTTGGCGCGTTTCTAAATCTACAATCAGCGTTTCCGTTTGAACTAATGCCTGCCCATCCGCGCCGCGCAGGTTGTGATGGGGACGACGCACATGGGTAATCGGTGAGGTTTCGGTCAGCCCATAGCCGCCCAAAATCTCCAGACCGACAATTTCAAAGAAGTCTTCCAAATGTTCAGCAATGGAGCCGCCGCCGCTGACCAGATACTTGACATTGCCGCCCACGCCATCGCGAATTTTTTTGTACACTAGGCGATCGCCCACGGCGTGCAAGATTCCTAAGGGGACAATTTGGATCAGTGCCAGCAGGCGATCAAGCGCAGATGGATTCAGGTTTCCCAGATCTAATCCTTGCAACGTGCGACGCGCCCTGATGAAGCGATCGCTCTTGTCCAAAAAGAACTGAACTAGCTTTTGTTTCTTCTCTGGCTGGTCACGGAACTGCTTTTGCACCCCTTCATAAATCGATTCCCACAGGCGGGGCACCGCCACCATGTAGTGCGGTTTGAATTCCTTCAAATCTTTTTTGACATGGCGAATGTTGGTATAGGCTTGGGTGCAGCCATGCCCAAAAATAAAGTATTCAAACGTCCGTTCATAGCAGTGCCACACGGGCAGAATGCTGAGAACGCGCTCTCCGGGTTGGAGACTTACGACTCGCCCTGCCCCATCGACTTGAGCTAGCAAATTACCGTGGCTTAACATTACGCCCTTGGGTTTGCCAGAGGTGCCAGAGGTATACATCAGCGTTGCCAGATCTCCTCGCTGCACCGACCCAGGCTGGAGCGGTTGCCCGACACCCAGTTCCAAAAGTTGGGGAAAATTCAAGACGTTCACCCGCTCATCCTCATCGGGCGTTTCATCCGACAGCAGGACGATCGCTTGAATGGGCAGATCCTCTAGGCGATCGCCCAGCTTCTTAAAAGTGGCATAATCTTCCGTCACCAGAAATGTGGCACCGCTATTTTCTAAAATAAACAGCAGCTCATCTTTTTCTGCCTGAGAACCGCGCACTGCATTCACCGCGCCCACCGTCATAATGCCCTGATCGGCAATCAGCCAGCGGGGGCTGTTGTCAGAAAACAAACCGACGCGATCGCCCGCTTTCACTCCCAAAGTCTGCAATCCGGCGGCAAACTGCTGCATTTGATCATACAGTTCTGCATAGGTCAGCTTGACAGGCGGAATGCTGTGGAAATCTTGCACGGCTACAATCGTGCTGAAGCGCTGAGCGGCGATCGCCCACATCGCCGGAATCGATGGCACTGCATTGTAATCAAAGGGTTGGGAAGATTGAGTCATGGAAGGCGTATTAGAATGTCTCATACTTAGCTCCTGCATTTACAGAAAAGAGCGCTGCACCTATTATCTCAGCTATCTTGATTTAACTCTAATGCAATGTGAAATGGGCGATCGCGTCTTGATGATTGGGTTCAGCGAACTTTGGAAACGATAGAAAAACGGGACATGCAACTAAAAGCTTCACATTTACCCACAAAATTCCGTTACGGTAAACCATTCTACTGCTGTTTTAAAATTTCCAGGAGTTGTTTAGATATCCTCATTTGTCTGCGATCGTAGATTCCTCATATTCTGTGATGATGCTCCGAAGGTCTTCTGCTGCAACATTGATTTGTTCAGATTTTGCATAAACAGTTAGTAAAATGATTCCCGTTGCTGTTTGAACGTAGTAAATCAGGCGATAGCCACCACTTTTACCTTTCTGAGTATCGCTATTTCGGAGCCGCAGCTTAAAGACTGCATGACCAATCCCAGGTATTTGATTTCCTGGCAATTCTCCCCGTTCAAGTTGTTCGATAACAGGTTTTATATCATTTTGAATACTGCGATATTTCTTGGCAAGATCGCGTAGATTTCGGTTGAACGTTGGCGCAGCTTCGACTTGAATTAAAGGCTGATCAGCCATTTTCAAGCTCTTCCCAAAGTTGGGCAACTGGGATAGTTTGCCCAGTCATAGCTTCGTGCCAAGCTTGCCGAAGGTCTGCTAAAATTTCTTCTTGAGATTTATCATTCAAAACTTCCTCTTCTGGGATTAAGACAATGACTTCTACACGGCTATTTTTATCGGTTATGAGAGGATGATCTAAGGTTAGTTGTCCCTGCTCATTAATCGTTGCCATAACTTTAAGTGCCTTCATTGCTACTCCAAAATTGTTTAAGTACCAGCGGTGAATGTGACGGTTACATTAAGCAACTGTCAGTATTCTTAAAATGCATTAGATACTTGAGTCAGTTCGCTCCCAGGCAATACGGGGCATAGACTTATGGCTCAGTATCGGGCACTTTCGCCAACACCGCCTCATATTTCTCTCGGCTGCCTCGCTTCGCAAACGCTTCCAGATAGGATTCGGTCGTCAAAGCAGCTATTTTCTCAGCAGTGGCAGTTGCGATAACGCGAACTCGTTGAAACACTTCTTTAGCAATGGCTCCTGCGTTCAGCGTTTAGTTTCGGCTTAACGAGAACCCATGTATTGATAAAAGTAATAGGTTGCCATGGGAATAATGGTGGCAGCAGCGAGGAACCCAAATACCCAGACAGTGGCATTGCTTTCTTTGGTTTTTTCGGGTGTGGCAAAGGTGGCTTCCACCATCACGGTATCCTTCACTTCGGGTGAACCGGGATCGGCTTGACCCGAAAGCACCGCAACTAAACGATCGCCTGCACCGAGAAAAGCTTGATTATATTTGTTACCTTCCTTGAGAGGAAGCAGCACGGTTTCCTGTGCCACACTGGTTGCGATCGCATCCGGCATGACTGGTTTCACCTTTTCTCCTGTACGAATTCCAGTATTATTCGTCACGTTATCGATCACTAGCAAGATTTGGTTTGCCTGATCGTCGGCTGTTAAAAACCAGCGCTTAAACAGCTTGTCGGTAAAACCCTCGATCGTCTCTTCGTAATCCAAACGATGAATCGTGACAATGCGAGTTTCTAAGCCAGACTGAGCCGCCAGATCTGAGAACGCCGTGCTAAGTTTGCTCTCAGTAGTGCGACTGAGGATTTCAGCCGTGTCAAGCACCCAGGTATTTTCTGGCAAATCAGGAATCTCATACAAACTGGTGGCGCTAGCTGGCAACGCAATCAGTTGGGCTGCTAACAAAAGCGGTAGGACTAACAGAGTTAACCGTTGAAAAGCTTCCCACATGGGTCGTCTTACAAACTGTATCAGCAATGAAAAGAGGTTGAGGAGCCAACTCATATGGATATCTGTCGCAACATTTTCAAATACTACGCTTAATCTATGCAGATAGGCAATTCAATCGATTCACCCCATTAATGGCTTTGCTGGAACATGACTGATGAAATTTGCAACGGTAGTCCTCTGCATCGTCGGTATGGCTGTGGTGCTTGAATCCGATCGCTAACTTGCTTTACCATCATTGTCTTATTTGAGTCATCGTCTTATTCGAGCCAATCTCACCCTAAACAGGAAGCTTTATGGTTTCTTCATCCAAATCTACGAAGATTTTGAGCTTTTCTGGGTAATTCCTCGGACCCGTTGCATCCGCTTTGTTGCGATCCTTATAGATAGGCTGGAGTAGCTTCGGACATTTTCTGGCTGTCGCTCGTAAGCTTGTAAATTCTGGAAGATTGGCAAGTTATGCTGGGCAAAATTCTTGGAAGCCGTTACGAAATCAAACAGCATTTGGGGGGAGGCGGTTTTGGGCAAACCTATCTAGCTGATGATTTACATTTGCCCGGACAGCCTACCTGTGTTGTGAAGCAGCTAAAACCTAAAAAGGTTGATGCAGAGACATTTCAAGCTGCAAAACGCCTGTTTGACATCGAGGCTGAGGTGCTTTACGCCCTCGGCAGTCACAGCCAGATTCCTCGGCTATTTGCTCACTTTGAAGAAGAGCAAAAGTTTTTTCTGGTGCAAGAATTTATTGAAGGAGTCGTTTTCAATCAAGAACTACGCCAGCGGACGCAGTTTGCTGAGGCAGAAGTGCTGCATCTGCTGCAAGATGTTTTAACGGTGCTAGAGTTTGTTCACCAGCAGCAGGTGGTACATCGTGACATTAAGCCATCTAACTTAATTCGTCGATCGCACGATCATTGTTTGGTCTTAATTGATTTTGGTGCCGTCAAGCAAATCGGCTGGGCTGATGGTGAAAGTCGGCATTCAACCGATAGTCTGGCGATCGGCTCCTCTGGCTACATGCCGAATGAGCAACTGGCAGGAATGCCTTGCTTTAGCAGCGATATTTACGCAGTTGGCATTCTGGCGATTCAATGTCTGACAGGGACTTATTTGCAGAAATTGCCTAAAGATTTGAAAACAAGCGAAATTCTGTGGCGCGATCGCACTCATATTAGCCCAGAGCTTGCCGCCATTTTAGATAGGATGGTGCGCTACGATTTTCGCGATCGCTACCCTTCTGCCGCAGAAGCCCTGGCAGATTTGAACGGTTTAATGGGAGTGGCCTCGGTTGCTGACTTATTAACAGAGCAAACCATCGTCACTTTAGAGGGACACCTCGTTTGGTTAGAACGGGGAGATGAACTATTCCATCAACAGCGATATCGCGAAGCGGTTGTCGCCTATGACCGAGTGATTCAGGCAAGCTCTAGTGACTACGTGGCATGGTTTAAGCGAGGAATTGCTTTAGAAAATTTGGAGTGCTATGAAGAAGCGGCTGAGTCCTATGAGCGCGTTCTCCAGCTTCAACCAGACGATTACCTGGCATGGTATAAGCGCGGCAATGCTTTTGAACGGCTTCAGCGATCGCCAGAAGCGCTTCAAGCTTACGAGCAAGTGGTGCAGCTAAAGCCCGATAACTACTGGGCATGGCACGATCGCGGCAAAATGTTGCAAACCCTGAATCGCTTTGAAGAAGCAGTTGCATCCTACGATCGCGCGGTTAACCTCAAGCCCGATTTTCAGGTGGCAATTGCCAGCCGCAAGCAGCTTTTGAGCCAATTAAAGCAGGTGGATACGCTCTACTATTTGCAGCATTATGATGAAGCGATCGCTTCGTGCGATCGCGCCATTCAAGACAACCCCAATGATGGTCTTGCCTGGTTTATGCGGGGGATGGCAATGGAAAATCTACAGGAATGGGATCATGCGATCGCGGCTTATCGGCGTGTGGTTGAGATCCAGCCTGATGATCACCTTGCCTGGTTTAAGCAGGCAACATTGTTAGCCACGGCAAAAAAACCGAATGAAGCATTGATTGCGTTTCAACAGGTGATCCAGCTACAGCCAACCAACTATTGGGCATGGCACGATCGCGGGAAACTGCTAGAAAAACTGGGACAATCAGAAGCGGCGATCGCTAGCTATGACCGAGTTTTGCAGCTTAAGCCCGACTTTAAAGCATCGGTAGACGCACGCACCCGCATTCTCAAACAGCTTCACCAAAGCGTGATTGCGCCAACGGTAGATGAAGATGTGACCAT
>JBBSCL010000123.1:0-7950 GCA_038250345.1 Leptolyngbyales cyanobacterium | reverse complement strand
GCGTAAATATCGCTGTTGTATCGGGGTTTGCCAGCCAATTGCTCAGTAGGACCATAGCCCTGAGTGGCAATGCCCACGGTTAGGTTAGTCTGCCCAGGTATTTGTAGCAGTTGAGTTTGCATTTCCTTGACTGCGCCAAAGTCAATCAGCACAATGCGGCGATCGCGTTGCCGTCGCATTAAGTTACTAGGTTTGATGTCGCGATGAACAATGTTGTTCTGGTGAACAAATTCCAAAATTTCTAGCACATCTCGCAGCAGCGCAACGACTTCAGATTCCTCCAACTGCTTTAGGTCTGCCAGTTCGTCGCTCAGCGGTTGCCCTTCGACATATTCCTGCACCAGATAAAACTGATGGTCTTCCTCAAAGTCTTCCAGTAAAGCCGGAATGCGATCGTGTCCGCCTAGTTTTCTAAGAATTTCCACCTCATTAAAAAATAGCCTCCGGGCAATCTCCAGAAACACTGGATCTTGGCTAGCAGGCTTAAGTTGCTTGATCACGCACTTGGGCTTTCCTACCTGCTGAATATCTTCAGCCACATACGTGCGCCCAAAACCGCCGCTTCCCAGCACACGCAGCAATCTATAGCGATGATTCAGCAGCGTTTCAGACATTATTTTTGGGTCAATCGCAAATTACCAAGCAGCACCCATAGTTCTGATCATGCTGTGGTCAGCAAAATCAGCATGATTTGTAGATTATGCCTAGATTTTCTCAGATTTCTCACTCTGAGAGATAAAGATAAAAGGCGCGATCGCGCCTCTAATCAAGTTGTTTTAGTCCCTTTTGGAAAACGCTCAATCTGAGCATATCCACTAAAAATAAGCTGTTTACCCTTTGTTTCCAGGCGATTGATCCGCATCATCACGCCATCTAAATCGAATCGATCCAAATCCACCATGCCATTCAGGATTTCGGCAAATGCTTTGGTTAAAACCTCAGAAACGCCCCGCATCGCTTCCGGCACTACTTCTGGCTCGAACTGAGGATTTTGGAACAGCAGCTTGCGACGACGTTCCACGTCTAAAGTAGCGCTGAGGCTAATCGGCACAGTGCCATTGGGTAACGCAGCTTTGGCAAAAATCATCAGCCGATTCTCTGGTAAAAGCTGAACATTTACATCGGTAAAAGAAACGGGTTCACCGCCAGATAGTTGCATTAACTCAGGATTGGTCAGGTTTTCCTGGTGTTTTCTAACCAGTTCTGCGGTAAAAGCGTGGTTAATCCCAGCTTCGGTGAGCGTCACTTGAGCCACAGCTTGGGTGGGCTGACGCAGCCGAATATTGCCCGACAACACAGACCCAAAATCGATGGAAACAGCATCAGTTTCAAACGACATCTCCTCAACTTGAAAATCTCGCCGAATTACGACATTCCGCCCCTCCATGCGGAAGTTATCGATACTTCCTTGAAGCAGCTTGCTAGAAGGATTGCAACGAATCACCACCTCCACTGATTCACTTTCAGTAAATAGGTGTCGAATCGATTGGCTGGCAACGGTGTTGAGCATTCGCTCTCCAAAGTCACCACCCGGTTTTGCAGTGAAGCCACCAAACATACCTGGCACTTTTTCAGATACAGTTCACCCCATTGTGTAACAAACCATGAAGAACTGGCAACGTTATCAAAATTAAATTCTTGATGTGAGGGATTGAGATTCTTCTATTTGGCTCGATTTTTGAATTTTGATTTTTCACTGAAGCCTCGATTTGCTATCATAGGCAAGCAACACATGCGGATGTGGCGGAATTGGTAGACGCGCTAGATTTAGGTTCTAGTTTCTCACGAAGTGAAGGTTCAAGTCCTTTCATCCGCATTTCACTATTTTTATCGGTTGCCCTGGAAGGTGTGACTGTAACCATAAGTTGTCCGAATTGGACAACTTATGGTTACAAAATCCTTAAGACAACTTATGGTTACAGTTATTTTCGGTCTAAACTTACTACAAGACCAGTTCTTGCTGAACGGCAGTCAGAGCAGCAGCAACTGTCGGGTCTCGGAAGTAGGCTGGCTTTCTGATATATTGTGTGACATGGCTGCGACTTGGCTCAGTGCCCTGGTTGTAAAGCATAATCGCAACTTGACGAACCTCCTGACAACACTGTTCGACTTTTGCCATACCAATCTTGTCTCGATGGTTCAAGTAACGGCTCGAAATGGCAGAGCACAATTTAGGGAAATGTCGCCGGATCGCTCTCTCTGCGACCATATCCCCAAGCAGTCAAAGGTCTGAGCCGGGATGTTGGGGGAAATAGCGGACGATGGAGGAGACCTGCGGCTTCTGAATCAAAACCGGGTTGATGTTCCCAGACTCGGCGCTGATGCTTTGATCGGCACCGTTCAAGCTCAGAGAGTCGGCGGTGACGATCAGAGATTCGACCCTGAATGCTAGACATTCGTTGTTGAGTGTTGAAGGTGCGGCGGCGATCGCCAGAGGTTCACCCAGGAATACCAGGAATTCAGCGGTGAGTATCAAAGACTCGACGGTGAACTTTGCAGAGTCAGCGGTGAATGTCAGAGATTCAGCGGTGAATGTAGGGATATGATCGGCGATCGCGGGAATATGATGGGCGATCGCGGGGTTTGGGTAGGGGCGAAGCATTCGGGCAACAATCCCTGTAAACCACACAATTTCCGACCGAATGCTTCGCCCTTACGGAAATATGGTGGACGATCGGGGTTTGTGGGGCGATCGCGGTTGGAATTTGGGAATTTTAGGGATGGCGCGATCGCGATACCTCCATGAAATACGACCCCAACAAACATCATCGCCGTTCCATTCGGTTGAAAGAATACGATTATTCCAGTCCTGGTGCCTATTTCATCACAATCTGCACCTATCAGCGGCAGCATTTATTTGGAGATATTGTTGATGGTGTGATGAAGTTGAATCAATATGGGCAGATTATTCAATCTTGCTGGCAACGGATTCCTATCCATTTTGCAAACGTGTTGTTAGATGCATGGGTCGTGATGCCAAACCATCTGCATGGAATTTTGGTTCTGACCGATACCCTGGGTGAGGGCGAAGCATTCGGTAAGGGCGAAGCATTCGGTAACAAGACTTGTGAAATTGCTGAAGATGCTTGCCCGAATGCTTCGCCCCTACAGTTTTGTGGCACACAATCGGGATCGATTGGGGCGATCGTGCAAAACTATAAATCCATTTCAACACGGCAAATTAACTATGTTCGCCACACACCGGGTATACCCGTTTGGCAACGCAATTATCACGATCGCATTATTCGAGATGAAGAAGCCCTACAAAGGATTCGGGAATACGTCAAAACCAATCCGTTGGCTTGGGAAATTGACCAATTACACCCTGACAATCCATCAAAGTAGTAAAGCGATCGCGGGTTGGGCGATCGCGGGGTCTGGTAGGGGCGAAGCATTCGGGCAACAATCCCTGTAAACCACACAATTTCCGACCGAATGCTTCGCCCTTACGGGGATATGGTGGACGATCGCGTTTGTAGGGCGATCGCGGGGAATATGATGGGCGATCGCTCCGCAGTCCCTAGATGGCAAATTCATCGGTCGATCGCCCTGAGTTTTGCTAAAGTGGCAGGGACATTGCCCGTTGAGCTTAGTGAAACACTCATGGTTGCCCAGAAAACAAAGTCTCCTCTTCTGCTAACGGCTGGAACCGCTGCATTGCTGATCGCTGGTGGCGGTGGGGCGTATTGGTACTTATCCCAGCCCAAAGCCGCACCGGAAGATCTACCGGTGGGTGCGGAGGTGATTCCGCAAGATGCCCTGATTGCCATTTCGGTGACCACCGAGCCGGGGCAATGGCAAAAATTGCGCGAGTTTGGCACGGTTCAAAGTCAGGCGGCGTTTGATAAAAGTTTGGCAGAGGCTCGCGATCGCGTTCTGACTGCAAACGGATTTGACTACCAGAAAGATATTCAGCCGTGGGTCGGTGGAGAAGTCACCGTGGCGTTTTTGGGTCCGAAAGCTCCCGTAACTTCTCCTGCGATTCCGCCCAATCAGCAGTCGATTGTCGTGGTATTGCCGATTCGCGACCCGCTGAAGGCAAAGCAGATTTTAGAGCAACCACGCCCTCAAGGCGGCAAGCTAATCAATCGTACCTACAAAGGCTTTGAAGTTAAGGAAACCCAGGGAACGGCGCAGGCATTTTCGGCAACGGCGATCGATGGCAAATATCTTTTAGTCACGAACGATCCTAAAGCCACTGATCGGGCGATCGATGCGTATAAAGGGGAAGCATCTTTGGCAAAAACTCCGGGCTATAACCAGGCGTTGGGTCAAGTCAAAGTGCCTCAGACATTTGGCAAACTGTATGTAAACCTGCCAGCGGCGGCAGCAGTGACGGCGGCAAATACGGGGCGATCGCTCTCTCCGCAAAACTTGGAGCAACTTCAGCAAAATCAAGGGGTTGCGGCTACTGCGACGTTGGAACCAGAGGGCATCCAGCTAAAAAGCGTGTCTTGGTTGAAACCCGACAGCACTCGCAAGTTTGACGGCAAAAACACCGCATCCGTCATGCCAAGTCTGCTACCTGCCGACACGATTGTGATGGCATCGGGCGGCAATTTGAAGAAGTTTTGGCAGGATTATAGTCAAGGCGCAGCGGCAAATCCAGTCACGCCGATCAATCCAGAGGTGATTCGGTCGGGGATCAAATCTACGGTCGGCATGGATTGGGAGCAGGACTTTTTACCTTGGATGGATGGGGAGTTTGCGATCGCCCTTGCGGCTGCACCTGCGGGGGCTTCTGCCAGTCTGCCATTTAGCTTGTTGATTATGACGAAAGCCAGCGATCGCCGTGCGGCTGAAGCCACTTTGAAGAAGCTAGATGATGCCATGGTGGAGCGCTATAAATTTAAGGTTGCGGAAACTGATGTTGCGGGCAAGCCTGTGACTGCTTGGACAGTGCCCCAAAGCGGAGCCGTAATCAATCGCGGCTGGTTGGATGGAGACATCACCTTTCTTTCACTAGGCGCACCGATCGCCAGTGCCATTGTGCCGCGCCCTGGTAAGCCTTTAGCCGACAGCGACGCATTCAAAAAAGCGATCCCCGCTGAGCTAAACCCCAACAATGGGCATTTTTATCTGAATGTGAATGAGGCAATTAACGCCAAAAAGTTCCCTATTTTGCAACTGCCGCCTGGAAACCGAGAACTGGTTGCAGCCGTGCGATCGCTGGGTGTTACGGCGGCGGTAAGCGGCGATCGCACCACTCGCTACGATGTGTTTGTGGGTCTGCAAAAAGCGGGAAATCCGAAACCGCTGCCTAGTCCCATAGTTCCGCCGATATCGCCAAGCCCGACTCCGGTTGTGCCGCCACCGCAATAAACAGGTCAGAATCATCTAACCCTGTCCGTATGGCAGTCAGCATCGTAGGATAGAGAGATAAGAACGATCCGCTTTAAGATTTTTGTGGGGAACACGAAATGGATTTGGTTAAACTGCAAGGCGTTTTAGACAATGCTTCCTTCGCAGTGCTATTTATTACAATGTTGGTTTATTGGGTTGGGGCAGCATTTCCGAACCTGCCCTATTTCGAGATCGCGGGTACTACGGGAATGGCGATCGCCAATCTTTGCATGGCGGCACTCTTGGGCGCACGCTGGCTAGAAGCCGGATATTTTCCCCTGAGCAACCTTTATGAATCCCTGTTTTTCTTGACTTGGGGCATTACCACAATGCACTTTGTGGCAGAGCGCATGAGCCGCAATCGCTTAGTGGGTGTGGTCACCGCGCCGATTTCGATGGGCATTGCTGCTTTTGCCACGTTGACGTTGCCCACGGAGATGCAAGCCTCTGCTCCATTGGTGCCAGCGCTCAAATCTAACTGGCTGATGATGCACGTCAGTGTGATGATGTTGAGCTATGCCACCTTGATGGTGGGTGCGCTGCTGTCGATCGCGTTTTTGGTTGTCACCCGTGGGCAGGCAGTCGAGCTAAAGGGGAGTTCCGTAGGCACGGGCAGCTACCGCGATCGCAAATATCAACTGCGAAAAGCGGGTGAACCCCTCAGCGAAAGCTTGGGATCGGAAATGACCGCTGCATTTTCTAACAATGGCTCTGTTGCTGTAATGTCGCCTCCCGCGATCGCGGTCACTCTTTCGCCTCAGCGCCTCAGTTTGGCAGATACCTTAGACAACATTAGCTATCGCATGATTGGGCTGGGGTTTCCGTTGATCACCATTGGCATCATCGCTGGGGCGGTGTGGGCAAACGAAGCGTGGGGTTCCTACTGGAGTTGGGACCCAAAGGAAACGTGGGCGCTGATTACTTGGTTAGTGTTTGCCGCCTATTTGCACGCTCGAATTACCAAAGGATGGCAAGGTCGCCGTCCGGCATTGCTGGCAGCAGCAGGGTTCCTAGTTGTTTGGGTCTGCTACTTGGGCGTAAATTTGTTGGGTAAAGGGCTGCATAGCTACGGTTGGTTTTTCTAAAATGGATGAGTTTCAACCCTTGGATAATGATGAAGTGCTGTTTGTTAGCTTGGGTCGGGTGCTGATGGCAAACCCGACCTTTAAAGTTGGCGAATTTTTAGATGCGTTGGCTCAAGCAATTAGCGATCGCGAAGACGATTGGGTTGAAGAAAACGAAGGCTGGTTTAACGATGGGTTGGACTGTCAAGCTCTGCGGTTTAGCGGTCAAGGCTGGCAGCGCGGTCGAGTTCGCATTCGGCTAGAATTTTCGCCGGATAGTCCCAAAGCGCGGCTGCCTGAGCGACGCATGAATGAACAGCCACGCCGTCTAGGAAAGTTAGAGCCTCGCTCTGATGCTCCGCCTCGGCTTGATCGCGATGATGTATATCAGTCAGGGCGATCGGAACCAAATCTGGAAGACTTTTACGGTAGCCCCGATGATGATTACTAGCCCCTAGCTCCTTTTAAATGAGTAATTTCGTCGCAGAAAATTCTCTTCCGACCTGGACAGTTCTGCACGCTCATTTGCATCAAAGCCTCAAAAAAAGACTTTTGTTACAGCGGGGATCGCGAGTTTTAGTGGCGGTTTCCGGTGGGCAAGATTCCCTTTGTCTGGCAAAGCTGCTGCTAGATTTGCAGCCAAAATGGGGCTGGGAACTGGCGATCGCCCATTGTGATCATCGCTGGCGACCAGATTCAGCAGCGAATGCTGTATTTGTACAAAACTTGGCGCATCAGTGGCAGATTGACTACTTTGAGCAAACGGCTGAAGTATTTCTATCCAGTGAAGCAGCGGCTCGTGAATGGCGCTACCACAGCTTAATCCAAATTGCTCAGCAGCAGGACTACGACACCATTGTTACGGGGCACACGGCTAGCGATCGCGCCGAAACATTGCTCTACAACCTGATGCGCGGCAGTGGTGCAGATGGCTTGCAGGCTTTGACCTGGACGCGATCGCTGACTGCGAATCTTCAGCTAGTTCGTCCCCTTCTAAGCGTAACCCGCGCCCAAACTGCCCAGTTTTGCCAAGAAATGGGACTGACTATTTGGGAAGACAGCACCAACCAAAGCCTAGAGTTTGCCCGAAACCGCATTCGCTTAGAACTAATTCCCTATCTGCAAGCGCACTTTAATCCTCAAGTGGAGCAGGCGCTAAACCAGACCGCAGAATTGCTGCAAGCGGAGGTGGAATACCTAGAAGCTGAAACGAGTCATTTGCTTGAACAATCAGAGTGGGCGGCTGAGAAGCAATCCTTCAGGTTTAATCGACGAATCTTACAAGCGGCACCGATCGCGTTACAACGTCGTGCAGTTCGCCAACTCTTGCATCAGAGTTTGCCTGAAGCCCCGAATTTTGAACAGATTGAAAAATTAGTTGGGCTGATTTCAGCCGCCAATCGATCGCAAACTGATCCATTTCCAGGAGGCGCGATCGCCCAAGTGGAAGGAGATTGGATCTGGCTGCGGGGTGCTAACTCTACGGATTAGTCAAGCTGCTAATCACTTGGCGAATTTCGGTAATTGCCTGCTGTTGAGAATC
>JBBSCL010000122.1:0-7981 GCA_038250345.1 Leptolyngbyales cyanobacterium | reverse complement strand
GCTCAGCAGCCAATTAAACCGACTAAGACAATAGAGCCAATCAAGACCGTAATCCAGCCATCCATTGACATACCAGATATGTCAATGGACGAACAACCTTAACATGACCCACCTTATGATCTCATCTCTTTCTCGATTTGAGACACTCATTTTCGGATTTTTCGAGGTGCCCAATAGTCTTCCTATGGGTAATCCAGCAGTTCTCCCTCAATAAGACCATCTGCTGATCGCATAGCTCCAAGTCACCGAATAATTGAGGGCAACCATCAGCGCCAAAGAGCCGATTTTGATCCAGGTGGGGAAACGGGCTAAGCGATCGCCTAAAACAAACCAAACTGAAAACAACACTGCACCATAGCGAAACGTGTTAATCAACTCGCCCTGTTGCAGGATTACCCCCAACGATAAAGCCGTATAAAAAGCCATTGGGCGAGACACCCGCCACAGCAAAACGGTTCCGCCAATCAAAAGCCCGTAAACAGCGTGATGCAGCAAGGAACCCAGCTTTGTATTTTGCCAAGGGTTGCCAAACCACAGGGTTTGCAGCATCGAAAACCAGGATGTGGCATGGCTCCAGTTTGACCGCGCTTGCACCGATTGCCAAGGATTGCCCGTTTGCCAATATTGATAAAGCGGAAACAGCAGCATGATTGCCACTCCGCCCAAGCAAACTAGCGCAAAACGACGCACTTGATCCCGGCGATCGCGTGGGTGAGCCGCACTGATCAGCGCGATGCAAACGATCACAAAAAGTCCCTGATTGCGCGTTAGTCCAGCCAGCCCAGCCGCGATCGTTGCCATTCTGGGTTTGCAGAAAACGGCGGCAGCAAATGCGAGATAGGACAGCAGTAAAAACAGCGATTCGGTATGGTGCGAGTGAAAGATAAACGATCCGGGCGAGTACAAAAACAGCAGCCACCCCCAAATTGTATTAGGCAGTAAACCCGCTTGGATCGCTTCAGAATTTTTGGGTGAGGCTTGCAACCAACCCACCGCCGCCAGCCAGCCCAGAAAAATCGCCGACGATAGCAGCGTACCTGCAACCTGAGGCACAGCCAACAAACCCGTTACCGCTGCCCACCCTCGAACGAGCAAAGGATAGAGCGGAAAAAAAACCCAGTTTGCCCCCTGATAGCCTTGGGTGGCAATGATGGTGTAATGCTCTGCATCCCAGTGGTTTAGCAGCGTTAGCCAAGATATACCTTGTTTGTGGACGATCCACATCCAGAGCAGCCAATGCTGCAACCAAACCGCGATCGCCAAAATCGGGTAAAGCAAACTGCGCTTGGCAATCCAGTGAGACTCAATCATTTCATCCCACACCTATTTTGAAACAGAAAAACATCATCTTGCTGAAAATTAAGCTGAAAACAAGGGCTTTTCTTTGCCTGATTGACTAACTCCAACACAATTTCAGGCGTACTTAATCCTCCAGGGTGGCGCTGATTGAATAGCAAATAGCGGTAGTTTTCCAACTTCACATCTTCCGCTTTACCGATGACGTTGATGCGAGAACGGTGGCTAAGATGCGGCACCAGAGCGGCTGGAGCCAAAACAGAGCCTTGAGTGGTGACATGGGCGATCGCGCGGTGAGTTGCCTGCCAAGTACTCAGCTTACTCAGGTAGCGAGTGCCAAATAGATGCCACTGCCCCAGCGCCATAAACGCCACCAGCGACCACAGCACAATGGTTTTGGGGCGCTGAATCCAAGCGTCGCCTGCTGCCAAAGAAGCAATTACCACTAGCAGCATAAACGGCACAATTGGCAGAGAATATTGATGCACCAAGTTTTTTTGCACCTCCTTTTCAGACAGCAGATTCATCGCCAATTGCGGAATTGCCGCCACCATCGGCGCAAAATGGCGCGGAGTCAATCCCCATGCCAAGGGAGCAAACAAAATCACCAGATAGCCCAAGTTTGGAAAGGTCAGCACTCGCCGCAAAACCACATCCGGCTTTAGCACCAGATTGAGGGCAATTTCAGGAATGGAGTTGCCCAATTCAGCATACAGCGATAGCCCCAACACGCCAGCCGGTTGAAAATGCGGCAAAATCACCTGAGTTGCCAGATAAAACCAGACTAAGCCCGCGATGAACGCGATCGCCCCATAGACTCGCTTTTTCTCAAATATGCCCAGCCACACGCCCATTGCCGCGACTGTTAGCGCCAGAGCATCCCGACAGCCGAGGACGATCACAATACAGATCACAAAGCCCAAAATGCGATCGCCCCGCGCCATCCAAACTGCCGTCAATATTAGCGGTAAGGCAATCACTTCAGGATGAAAGTCAAACAAATTTAGGTTAAAGATCAGCGGGTAAAGCAAATAGACGACTGAAATCGCCAATGCCTGCCGTTCAAGTAATCCTGCTTGCCGTGCCAGATGGTAAGTCGGCAAAACCCCCAAAGCCAGCGCGATCGCCTGCACCGCAAACAACCAATGCACATCCGGGTAAATCCAGTACAACCCTGCTAGGGGATAGAAGATCCAGGCGGCATGATCGCCCAAAATATGCACCCCAATGATCGAAGAAACGGGCGGCAATCCGCGACTGAGTAGGTAAAGCGGCTGATCAAAAATGCCCAAATCCCAGGCATTGGAGTGAAACAATCCATGTCGCAACGTGCTACTTGCAAATAAAATCACCGCACTGATGACCACCAGCCACCGTAGCGATCGCGATGGCATCCAAGCTTTTAACTTCTTCACGATTACATCACCCCTAATTGCCTTAACCCAAAGTCACATCAAGCGCCTGCACGAGTAAACAAGTACACGCCATCTTGTTCCACTAAAGGCTTAAACCGAGAATCGCGCTGGAGCCGATCCACTAAGCCCTGCTGAAGGCTGGAGGTACTCGCCCAACCGGGATGCCGCACATTCAACAGTACTTCGTCAAACTGATTGAAGTCGATCGCTTCTGTGCCTGCGATCGCCAATTGCACCGTGGGGCGATGGGTTAGATGGGGTGCCAAGAATGCAGTGGTCAAAATGCGGCTTTGGGGCTGAATTTGAGCGATCGCGCTGCGGCTTGCCTGCCAAGTATCCAACGAGTTGAGATAGCGATCGCCAAAGTAGCCAAACTTTGCCAGCGCCAAAAAGCCAATCAGCGAACAAAGCAAAATTCCCCGCCGACTTTGCACCAACCCTTTGCCATCTGCCAGTGCCGCAATAATCGCCACCATCAAAAACGGCAGCGCTGGCAGAGAATACTGATGCAGCAAATCCTTTTGAGTTTCCAAGGTGCTAAGCAGATTTAGTAGCAAAGTGGGAATGATCACAATTAGCGGTGCTAGATGCTGCCAGGATAAGCCCCAAATAACAGGTAAAAATAACAGGCAAAGATATTGCAGATTGGGCAAGGTGAATAAAGCGGATAGAACCAAATTAGGTTTTAAGAATAAATTCAGCACAATTTCCCCGACGGAACTGCCTAAATAGTCAAATCGGGCAACCGAGATTACACCACCGGGCGGAAAAGAAGGGATGAGAACCTGTGTGGCAAACAAGAACCAACCTCCGCCTAAGATCAGCGCGATCGCGCCACACTTTAGCCGTTTCTCAAATAGCCAGAGCCAAAAACCCATGGCAAACACGGTGAGCGATAAGGCATCTCGGCAACCCAAAATTAGGATTAAACACAAGACAAACCAGCCCACTTGGTTACGTCTTGCGGTCAAAATCGCAGTCAAAATCAGCGGCAGAGCAATCACTTCTGGATGAAAATCAAACAGATTCAGATTGAAAATGATTGGATGCAACAAATAAGCTGCCGCAATTCCCATCGCCTGACCGTTTTTAAGTCCCGCCTGTTGTGCTAGATGATAGGTGGGCAAAGCGCCCATAGACAGTGCGATCGCTTGAATCCCCAACAACCAAAACACAGAAGGATAAATCTTGTATGGGATTGCCACGAAATACATAATCCAATCTGCATGTCCGCCTAAAAAGTGATATCCCCAAAAGGAAATCACCGGCGGCAATCCCTGACTCAGCAAGTAGGATAATTGATCAAAATAGCCCAGATCGTAGGCGGTGGAGTGAAATAATAGATGTCGAATGCTGCTGCACAAAAATAAAATCACCGTACTCATGGCAATCATTCCAGCCAGCACCCGATTGCCTGCCTGCTGAAACCAACGAGACAGCGATCGCGTAGACACTTGAAAGGTTTTGCTCATGCCGCCACAGGAGTTTCGCTGATTTGAGGAGTGGAAATTAGAGCAACCTCAACCAATTCGTCGTCGAGGGCATTCACTTCGACCCGCACACCGGGACCGAAAAAGCCAGTTAGCTTTTGTTCTTTATCTTTCCAGGCTTGAGCCGGAAAAAACGGCGACTCAAATTGCAACACCAGCGTATAGGCTCCGTCGGTTTCCTCTTCTCGAATGCTTTGGAGCATGGGGCATTCTTCATCGGTGGGGCTGAGCTTCAACGCTTTGAGGGAAGTATCTAAATGGGCGCTTTGTCCATAGCGAAACCGGGTCACATCTTTACGGATCTGAGTTTGAGTGGCAGTGGATTGGCGATCGCGCAGTGCCACGATCGCTTCAGAAGTCGGCTGCGAATACGGGGCAGGTTCTAGTTCAGAGGCTTTCAGCGCCAATCCACCCAGCAAAATAGGAATTCCATAGAAAAACCCGATCAAATTAAGGGTGGGATTGTCCAGAATAAAGTATGCAACAAAGCCAATGATGGTTAGAATACCACCCACTACCAACCCCACCATTCCTAAGGAAATTTGACGTAGCATAGAATTACAATCAGTCGCGCTATAAGTAACTTGTCAGCTTTTATTATCCCTGACTCCTGAACCGCGTCACCGTCGATTGGTGAATCAAGTTTTCTGGATTGAACTATGACAACGACTAAAGATGATCATCAGCAGACTGCTAAAGAGCGGCTTTTAATGGAGCAAATCAATTCCCTCAAGCGGGAAGATGAAGTGTTACAGAATATTTTGGCGGTGGATGTGTGGGCGATCGCCAAAACAATGGATGAATTTCATCCTGGTTTTTGGGCTGCCTTCATGAAAAATCGCGAACAAGCCCTCAAGCGATTTATGGATGAAGTGATTAAAACGAAACCTGCGGATGTGAAACGCCCCCCGTTTTTGCGTTAATTAGATCAGAGATCTGGTTTCAGGGGTCAGGGGTCGGGTGGCGAATGGCGAATTAAAAACTCAAAACGTTCGGCTGAGCGCTTATGTTGAAGCCTCAAAACTTTCTGCAATCTACTAACTGGGCTGCTAATCTGGCAATTTTCTAGCCCGCCTAATCTAGAGCGATCGAGTCGCGCACAGCGGGCAAATGCCCGATTACAGCAGGTAGTGCAGCAAAACGATTCTGCTCAACTGGTCGAGGCGAACGTTCGGTTTACCAGAGCCAGCAATTATAAATTCAGAATTTGACAACAGGGAGGAAAGCCAGGAAGATCAAGAGCACTGAACCTGATAGCGGCAGATGACAAAGAACCTGTTAAGCTTTGCCAAGTTGTTGAAAGGACTGCACCAAGCGATCGCTCTCTCCAACGCCACCTTTCAACTATTAGGCGTTTTGGGTCCCGGTATTGCAGGCGCGATCGCCGCTTCACTTAGAGTCGCATCCATGCAGTCCCCCCAAAAAATCAGCCTCTACCATCTTCAGCCCATTAGAACATAGCCGCTACAATCGCAAGTAAGATGCTGGGCAAAGCTAAGGATTCCAAGGTCAGGAGAGGAGTCGAAGGTGCTAACAAATATCCGCGATCGCTTTAAAACCTTCAGAAATCAGAGCAATAACCTGATTCACTTGAAGCAGCTTCGAGCTGAGTTACTAGCAGAATCGACCCCGGACTCGTCCTACTTAATTTTAATTGTGAGTTCCTGCGCGATCGCTACCTTCGGATTGTTGTCAAATAGTACAGCAGTGATTATCGGTGCCATGATCATCGCGCCTTTGATGCTGCCGATTCGGGGACTGGCATTTGGGGCACTGGAAGGCAATGTGTTGCTGTTTCGTCGCGGTCTAGTTGCAGTTGCGGTGGGCACCGGGCTTGCAGTGATCCTTGCCTGGGTATTGGGCAGATTGGTTGGCATCTCCAGCTTTGACAGTGAAGTGCTGGCGCGCTCGGAACCCACGCTACTTGATTTAGGAATTGCGACTGTTGCTGGAGGGATTAGTGGCTATGCGAAAATGCAACCGAAAATCTCAGAAAGTCTTGCAGGAACGGCGATCGCGGTTGCACTGATGCCGCCCATCTGTGTGATTGGCTTAGGCGCATCTCAGGCAAACTGGAGCCTCAGCCAAGGAGCCGCGCTGCTGTATCTCACAAACTTGCTGGGCATTACCCTATCCTGTATGGTCACCTTTCTGATAGCAGGCTATGCTTCATTTCGCCGTGCCCGCCAAGCTCTCACCTGGATACTAACTTTTACTGCAATCCTGTTGATTCCTCTGGGGTTTAGTTTTGCCCGGTTGGTGAAGCAAGCACATCTGGAAGCCAGCCTGAGACATGCGTTGTTAAATTGCACCCTTACTTTTCAACGGTTAAACCTCTTGAGCAGCAGCACAAACTGGTTGTCCAATCCGCCAGAAGTTCGGCTGAATGTCCGGGCGAGAGAACCTATTAGCTCCAGACGGGTTGCACTTTTAGAGGAGTTTCTCCAACGCGAAATGGGACAACCCTTTACGTTGGTGTTTGTGGTCGGGCAAGTTGAGGAAATTCGCCGGGAAAAGTCTAACGCTCAGAATTGATAAGTTAGTTTGCTTGAAGCAAAGCTGGTTCTAGAGGCATAGGCTCTGGCAACGGCAGGATAGTTGAATGACTCTGACTCAGCGTCGGTACTTGAGAGGATGAAGCCTTATTTAGCAAACAAGTGATGCGATCGCCCACCAGCCAAGGTTCATCAACAAGCATGATTTGTAAATGCTCCTCTCGCTTGATCAAGAGCGGTAGCAAATGACCTGCTGCAACATAGCCTTGCAACTCCGCTTGCTGTGCCTCAAAATTCTCCGACTGCAACACGACCTCGACTAGCTGCACATCATTCTGAGTGAGAGCCTGAATCCACCCATCAAGGGAAACTTGGGGTGCAAAAGCAAGCTGAATTTCTGTTGCAGATAAACTCGGACGATCGCTACCGTCCAACGGGGACTGAGAGAATGTTGCGACTGTGTCGGGGCAAAATAATTCAACAGCCCGCTGCGCTAAGATTCCGTTCAGTTCTGGGTTGTTGGTGAGCGCCAAAAAGGTACTCAGTGACGCGATCCCTTCTGCTTCCAGATCCTCTAGATCCAAATACTGACTGATGACAGGAACATCATCCGGATCGATCGAGTTTGGCTCGCGATCGCTAAGATCAATTAAAATAACCGTCTCTCCGGCTTGCTGAAGTAACCGAACCAGCAGTTGGCTGAACGGATTATTTCCAACAATTACGGTTCTGACCTGACTCGCACGTAGTCCTAACCAACCAGCAATCCAGCCTGCTGTGAGTCCTTGAATTAAGACTGTCATGAAAATGGTGAGAAAAACGAGCGCTTTGATCGCATCGCCGCCATTGATGCCTTCTTTTGTTAGAGAGATGGCAAACAAAGATGCCATGGAAGCGGCAACAATGCCACGAGGTGCAATCCAGGAGAGCAACAGTTTCTGTTTCCAGCTAAAGCCTCCATTCCAAGTCGATAGCAGAATATTGATTGGGCGCACGACCAGCATCAGCACCAAAACGGTCACGACGCTTCCCCCGCCCAAATCAAACACGCTCGCGATCGACAGATCAGCCGCCAACAAAACAAACAAGACCGAGTTTGCCAGAATCCCCAACTGTTCATTAAACTGACGGATCAAGCGGTCTTCGGGGATGGTAGCCGCTCGCAAATGAATGCCCATCAACACTGCAACCACCAGCCCTGACTCGCTTCGGTGTGCCTGCGCCAAACTTAAAGCGCCCCACACAGCGGCTAATACCACCAGATTTTTTAATTCTTGTGGCAGCG
>JBBSCL010000121.1:0-7986 GCA_038250345.1 Leptolyngbyales cyanobacterium | reverse complement strand
GGAAGACACGCTGGTGAGTCGGCTGATTCGCTATCATCTCTATGTCAAAGGGCGACCAGCGCTTTATCGATTGGATTGGAAGATCACCCTTGCCGATTATCTTGGACTGACAGGAGCGCTAGAAACTGGCGAATATCCTGGGGCAGCCAAACTGAAAAAAAATCCTGCTGAAGGAGATGTAGCAGCCATTCGCCAGCTAAACCGCGCCCAACGAGATGCCTTAGTACAAGCCTTGGTGAATGGGTTTTCGACCCAATCCGGGCGATCGCCCCTCCCCAAGCCCTCCTCCAACTAGCTTCCCTTTTCTCTCTTCCCTCTTCTCTCTTCTTTTCTCATGGCTCGACTGCTTAAAACTGGCATTGGCTGGCGGATTGGTTGGGATGCCGAAGCCGCTACTTTTCAAGGCTTAGTGGGTGCAGATGATTGGGCACTAGAGCTAACGACTGCTGAACTCGAAGAGTTTGCTCGATTGCTCAACCAGCTTGTGACCGCGATCGCCCAGATGCAATCTGAGCTAATGGACGAAGAAGCGATCGCTTGTGAAGTAGAAAGCGATCTGCTGTGGCTAGAAGCGAATGGCTATCCTCACGCCTACAGCTTACATCTGATGGTGCTGACCGGACGACGCGGCGAAGGACATTGGGCTGCCGACGTAGTGCCGGAACTGCTTCAAGCGGTGCGATCGCTGAAGGTATTTTAAGATAGCAAAACTTAGAACAGAAGCATGGTTAAGATATGATTCACACAGAAATCTAAGATTTGGTTAGCAATGTTCAATTTAGGGCAGTCTAACAAAAGATTGTTTCAGCTTCGTGGCTGCACAAACACCGCTAAAGCTGCACAAACACTGCTAAATCCAAATACGACTGAACTGAATTACTGAACTAAAGGGTTACCATCATGCCAAAAGCAACCATTAATGCGGATACCTTTCTCAAAAAGCGTGTCTTAGCTGCTAATGATTTACCAGATGCCGATAAGATTTCAATGGAAAAGGGCAAAACCTTTAGCGTCAGTGAGTTTAGCCCCGATCGCAACCAACATATGCGCCTGATGTTGGCATCTCCACTCACCGCCAAGGATGGTAAGTCAAAGCTCCAGGAAGTCTACGTCTACGATCCTCACATTACTGTCGAAGGGGAAGACGCTAAGCAAGTGATCAAACTAGATGTTCCTTACTGTTCTCAGCTAAACAACGACCCCGCAGTCTTTGGACCCGGCTGGCGGCAGTGCAACACCACCAGCAACACGATGCTGGCAGATTTTTTGCTAAAAGGAGATATTTCTAAACAAGCGAAGCAACAAGGTTTTCCTGAGCCAGAGTCAGTTTTTATGCGGCTTGTCAACAAGTATGGCGACACTATTGACCACACTGCTCAAACTAATGCATTGAAAGACCTTGGCATTGAATCTTACTTCAGCTACAAGCTTTCTGGAAAAGATGTGTTGTTATCACTCAAAGCCGGCATTCCAGTAGTCGTTGGGTTTGCTTACAAAGGATCGGGTCACATTTGTGTCATTGTCGGGCATGATCCTGCAAATAAGACTTGGCTGGTACATGACCCCTATGGCACCCGCTATGGCTCCAGCGACTCCTATGATGTGGGCGTTGGTGGTAAGTACGATTCCTATACTTACGGCACCATGCAAATGATTTTTTGGGACCAGGGTAGTGAGGCAGGTTGGGGAAGAGTTGTAACCAGCATCAAAGGCAAGCCTACTGGTTTGCCTTTGGGACTGTAGAAAAGTACGGGGTGTGAGGTGCGAAGTTTTGACTTTGATGTGAATCATCTGACTTTGCCCTCATTGCCTCATCACTATTTAACAGTTAGGCAGATGGACTGCTTCTAACCGCAGGGTTTGTTCAGCTTGGGCGATCGCATCGTAGGTCGTTTCTACGGCTTCTAGAGCCACAGAAATTGACGTGATGCCCCAGCGAATCAGATCGGGAATCAGTTCTGGGTAACGCACAGGCGCTTCTCCGCAAATTGAGCAGGGAATATGATTTTCCTGCGCTTGCCGAATCAGTTGGGCGATCGCGCGTTTTACAGCCGGATGCCGTTCATCAATTGCTGCCCCAGTTTGAGGCAAATTGCGATCGAGATTGAACAGAAGCTGAGTTAAATCATTGGTGCCGAGAGCAATGCCCTGCACTCCAGCTTTCACATAATCGGGTAGTAGAAATAAGACAGAAGGCACTTCCGCCATAATCCAAAGCTGAAAAGTAGGATGCTGAGTCAGTCCAGCCTGTTCTACGCGATCGCGGCAAAACTCAAACTCCTCCACTGTTCGCACAAAAGGTAGTAGCAAACAAAGGTTCGTTGCACCCGCGTGTTGCATCTGCGCTAGTGCTGCCAGTTCTAAATCGAATAAAGCAGGATCGGCTTGATAGCTACGGGTTCCGCGAAGACCCCACTCCGGCGGAGAACTGGTACTTATGGATGTCAAAGGACGAAACTCCTGAGGGCGCAAATCGAGAGAACGATAAAAAACGGGGCGCGGGCTGATTGCTTGAGCGAGGGGCAGTAAACTTTTTGTGAAGCCTGCAATCAACTCAGCGCTACTATGAGGCTGAAACCAGGTCGTAGGATGCTCCGTTCCTAAAATTGAGGGTGCCAATAGTTCGGCTCGAATCAGCCCAATGCCATCAATTGGCAGTGTCATCAACATTTCCACCTGTTCTAGATGGCTCAGGTTGACCATCAGTTGAGTGGCGATCGCCGGACGAACCGTTTCACAATCCTCAGATGATAAATCGGTTGAGTGAACTGTGCTGTGATTAACCGGATTAGTGAATGAGTCGGGATGGACTTTGAAAAACTGGGGAACGCGATACACCCGACCGCGATCGCCATCCACCCAAAGGAAATCTCCAGGTTGAATCTTATCCGTTGCCTGAAGCGCACTGACCACCGCCGGAATGCCCAATGCTCTTGCCACAATCGCGCTATGACTGGTTAAGCTACCCTGTTCCATGACAATAGCGGCAGCATTTTGCAATAGCGGCAACCACTCCAGCGGTAAAGTTTGGGTCACAATGATTGAGCCTATTGGCAATTCTGAAGGAAGGTCATCTTCTACGGGCAAAATCCAAGCAGGCGCGATCGCGTTTCCCGGTGAAGCTGCCGTTCCCAATGCCACCAGTAAGGCTTCTGATAATGGTTCTGGCATGAGCGCCTGAGTAGATTCGCGATCGGGTATTGCCGTCATAGGTGAACATTGGGTTTTTGACAGCACGGGCGCAGATTTGAGCGGAATCACCTGAACAAACTCTAAGGTTGGTGTGCCATTTTGGGAATGCAATATCCATTCAAGCTCAACTGGCAGGCTAAATTCTGCCATCACTTGCTGCCCCAATTTAGCCAGATGAATCACCTGCTCTTCCTCTAAAGCAAAGCTTTCTTGCTGAGCCGCGTTGAGAATGTGAATTTGCAGTGGATGAGAATGGGATGGAGATGCGATCGCTGCTGCTTCAATTGAACGAACTTTCACCGATCCGATCAGGGGTTGAATGGGTTGCCAGTTTTTTGGAGTGTTTGATAGAGCCGCTTCCCACTTAGAATCGGGGAATAGATCGGGTAGAACATCGGCTGCCTGTAAGCAATAGGCAATGGTTCTAACGCCCAACTGTTTCGCAGTGATAATTCCCTCTAAGGCTTTAACTTGATAGGTGTCAGGGACAACTTCCCCACGGGCGATCGCCATTCCCAAACCCGGTGTTGCCTCAATTTTTACTTGGTCATCCACTAAACGTAATGTTCCTGCCGCGATCGCCGCTGGAATCGGTTGAATCAAAGTAGATAAATGAACTTGGGGGAGTGGAATCCCCCACCGCTGCCAGTAGAACAGACTTTTAGCTCCAAAAAAATCCGCCCACAGCTTTTGTATTGCCTGCTCTAAGGCTGTATCTTCTAATCTACACACCTGGCTGGTCATCAGCGCAGAGGTTGTTAAAAGTGGCTCTAGGTTTGCTTTTTGATGGACACGCTTGCTAGATGCGAACCCTAAAGAAGGACGCACAATCACCGTTGCCGGATGCCAATGACTCGTGATTTCTGCTAATGACTGCTGTAACTCCGGCGGGAGTGGAGTTGCCAAAATTGTGCGACGAAACTGTTGAGCGATCGCCTGCAACTGCTGCCAATCTTCGATATTCAGCCGCAGCGATGAGTTCGGTATATCTTCAAATAGCGGATTAGACCAGTCTACCTGCGCCAAAAATGCCTGAAAAACCGTTGCAGGAATCACAACACCAGACACAACAGGATGCCCTTTTTGCAGCAGTTGACCTAAATAAAACGCTTTTTGCCCCACCAGCGATATCTGATCCGGTTGAATTTGATCAAGCCGACACAGCGTGTTCACAAGATAAAAAAGTTACACATCCCTTGATAGTAAAAGACAGAAGCTATTTGATTACTTAATTCTGTAGAAACAAGATTAGAAATAGGGGTCAGAAAGAAAGATAAGTCAATTCTGAAACCCGAAACCTGAAACTTTCCTCCTGTTCTCTCTCCTTCTCTGGGGGGAACTCTGAATGTGAGTGGTTCATTTAGTAGAACGATATGAAGCCAGGGTGGAAGTTGAATAAGCTATTAGGGCTATTTCTAGAGTCGCCTTGTCCTCTTTGTCAGCGATCGCAGGCTCAAGCGTTGTGTGTTTCTTGCCAGCGGCAGGTTCAGCGGCATCGGTGTGAATCGGCGGATGCATGGCAAAGCGGGCAGCTATCCGTGTTTGCCTGGGGTCACTATAGCGGCGCTTTGAAGCGGACGATTGCGGCGTTGAAATATGAAGGAAACCCCCATCTTGCGGAGATTTTGGGGAGATGGATGGCAGAATCATGGCGATCGACAAATCCATCTAAAGATGGGATCATTGTGCCAATTCCGATGCATCCCAGCAAAAAACGACAGCGTGGCTTCAATCAGGCAGAATTGTTGGCACAACACTTTTGCCACATTACTCAGCTACCGATCGCGGTTGATGGCTTGAAACGCGATCGCGCTACAGAAGCTCAGTTCAAGCTATCCAGTGCAGAGCGATCGCAAAACTTGTCGGATGCGTTCAGCATTGGCACCTTTTTGCACAAGCCGCCTTCTCGTCCGGTGTGGCTGCTGGATGACATTTACACAACCGGGGCAACCGCTGTCTCCGCAGCACAAACCTTGAGACAGCACGGGATTCGCGTTCAGGGAATGATTGTCTTAGCGCGGACGGAGGCAGAGGTGAAAAGTGCGGAGTCCAGAGTACGAAGTACGAAGTTTTGAATTCTAAGTTTTGAGTTTTGAATTCAACCGTTGTCATTTACCATCCCTCGTCGCGATTCGCCATATCTCCTTTAGAGCATCTGTGCCCTACAAGCCTTTTTCCAAGCTGCAAACGATGCGAGTTGAGGGCTTGATTGATAACCTCTATCAGGTATCGCGGCAGTTGTTTGTGCCGATAATCCGTCAGTTCATCTTGGAACATCTCGCCAAACCGATGGCTGCCTGACTCCAGATCTTGCTACTTCTGTCAATGCGTAACTCCCATAGCTCTGGTTTTATCTAAAAAAATCCGTGTAAATGGGCGATCGCGGTTTGAAGTCCTACACTAGAGGTTATGCTTCTTATAAAATTAAGGATTGGCAGTCATGGGATTGTTTGACCGCGTTAGCCGGGTAGTACGTGCAAATCTGAACGATGTCGTCAGTAAGGCTGAAGACCCCGAAAAGATTCTAGAGCAAACGATTATTGATATGCAGGAAGACCTGGTGCAGATGCGTCAGGCGGTGGCAAGCGCGATCGCTAGCCAAAAGCGTAGTCAACAACAACATAACCAGGCGCAGACCGAAGCAACCAACTGGCAGCAACGGGCACAGTTGGCGATTCAAAAGGGAGATGAAGGATTAGCGCGAGAAGCCTTGGTTCGCAAAAAGACCAATTCTGAAACTGCTGCTTCGCTCAAAACCCAACTTGATCAGCAAAGTACGATGGTCGATACCCTTAAGCGGAATCTGATTGCGCTAGAAGGCAAGATTTCGGAAGCCAAAACTAAAAAAGATATGCTCAAAGCAAGGGCATCGGCAGCAAAAGCTAACGAGCAACTGCAAAACGTGGTAGGTCGCATGGGCACCGGCAGCGCCATGGGTGCGTTTGAGCGCATGGAAGAAAAAGTGCTGCAAATGGAGGCAAAATCTCAAGCCGCAGCGGAACTGGCAGGATCTGACTTGGAAAGCCAGTTTGCCCTATTGGAATCGGGTGGCGACGTGGATGATGAACTGGCAGCCATGAAAGCTCAACTATTAGGCGGTTCTCAAGACCAAGCTCAGCTTCCTTCTAGCGCTCCGGTTGATAAAGCAACCGCTCAGCAAACGAGCAATCCTGAAGTGGATGCTGAACTAGAAGCGTTGAAAACAAAGCTCGATCAACTTTAGGTGATGAGGAGTTAGCGGATAGTCTGCAATCGGCGATCGCTCACTGCCATCATCACAGCACTTTTCTAGCCTTCTATATTGACTGGGTTTGCCTTTGAGGTTCAAAACAAGTCAAAATACGGAGGCTTTGTTTTTAACATTATTTAGGAAAGGATATGAGTATCACGATCATTACGGATGCTGAATTTTCAGCAGAAGTTTTGCAAGCCAAACAGCCTGTGCTGGTTTATTTTTGGGCACCCTGGTGTGGTCCTTGTCGCCTGATGGCTCCAATGATGGAAACGGTGGCGGCGGATTATGGCGATCGCCTGAAGGTAATCAAAATGGAGGTCGATCCCAATCCAACATCCGTTAAAACCTATAAAGTGGATGGGGTACCCGCGTTTCGTCTCTTTCAATCAGGCGAGGTGGTTGCGTCCGTAGAAGGAGCGATTCCCAAGCAACAGGTTGAAGCATTTTTGACTGAGAACATGCCAGCCCTGCCCTAAATCCGCCCCGTATAGAAACCTGATAGAACCTCAATCATGCAGTTTGCCCAGCGGTTAGCGCCCCTTCAATTGAATGTATTTGCCGATATGGATCAGGCAAAAGCGAAAGCGCGAGTCGCAGGGCGGCAACTGATCGATTTGTCCCTCGGCTCGTCGGATCTGCCAACCCCAGAACCAGTGCTAAGGGCGATCGCCGATTCCCTACCTGATCCTAGCACCCACGGCTATCTGCTATTTTCGGGCACTCAAGCCTTTCGCCAAGCTGCCGCTCAATGGTATACCCAAAAGTTTGGCATTGCCGTTGATCCTGAAACCGAAGTGCTGCCGCTAATTGGCTCTCAGGAAGGCACTGCTCATTTACCTCTAGCAATTCTTAATCCTGGAGATTTTGCGCTGCTGCAAGATCCAGGCTACCCTTCCCATGCAGGCGGCGTTTACCTTGCCAGCGGGCAGATTTATCCCATGCCGCTGTTGGCAGATAATCACTTTTTACCGGTCTTGGAAGATATTCCGGGGACTGTTTTGGCGCAAGCAAAAATGATGGTGTTGAGCTATCCCCACAACCCCACCACCGCGATCGCGCCCTTAGAATTTTTTCAAAAAGCTGTCGCCTTCTGCCAGCATCACAATCTTGTTCTTGTCCATGACTTCCCTTACGTCGATCTTGTTTTCCCTAACGACTTAAATCTTTGCGCTTCGATCGCTCCCTCCATCCTGCAAGCTGACCCAAACAAAACCGTTTCCATTGAATTTTTCACAATGTCTAAGTCCTATAACATGGGTGGCTTTCGAGTCGGCTATGCGATCGGGAATGCGGAGTTAATTCGGGCATTGCGGCAGGTGAAGGCGGCGATCGACTTTAACCAATATCGCGGCATTTTGAACGGGGCGATCGCGGCATTGACTGGCTCCCAAGATTCAATTCAAACCGTAGTTGAAACCTTTCGTCAGCGCCGAGATGCTGCCGTTGCCGCGCTACATCGGATTGATTGGAATGTGCCCACGCCTGCCGCCACCATGTATATCTGGGCAAAACTGCCCGCACCTTGGACGCAAAACTCAATTGGCTTTGCGACCCAACTT
>JBBSCL010000120.1:0-7998 GCA_038250345.1 Leptolyngbyales cyanobacterium | reverse complement strand
TGAACAGGTGCCTGTGATTTACACCGAGCCAAACCCCCCCCCCAAACCGAAAGGGGCAAAACCAGGAATGACGGTTTATAAACACGAGCGCGTTTTATGGGGGCAACCGCAGCGAATCCTCAAACGGTTACCCGCAGTTGTTGAACGAAGCTCAAAGGAATGATCAAGAGGCTCATCTTCATGAAGTTTTGTTGAAGAAATGGTTGTGTTTGTTGTTACAATCTTCCTAATGGGGGATTAATAATCTTTAGAAGCCTGCTGCAAGTTTGGGAACGCGGAGCGGTTTCCTTCATTGAAGAGAACAACGTAGATATGATTAAAAGACCAGCGGAAGTTTGGTCTTTTTTCTTTAAGTGCCATTCTCAAAGCCGACCATCGTCCTGCGATCGCCTGTAGCTAAAGCGCTATCATGCTCAGCATTGCGGGAGTGCTTTTAAGATCCAGCATTATTTTTCGATTGGGCTATTGAGTGTGTAGGGAAGCGTTGGCATTTTGAATACCGTGTTGGGCAATCATGCCGCTTTAGAAAATTTGAAGGTGGCGCTGGTGCATGAATGGCTGACTCCCAAAGCCACAGGCGGCTCGGAGTTGGTGGTTCAGGAAATTTTGCGATCGCTCAATGCCGATCTCTACGCGCTGATTGATTTTGAATCGACGAACCCCGATAGCTACCTATTTGGGCGATCGATTGGCACGACGTTTCTACAAAATTTTCCGTTGGCGCGAAACGGAGTGCAGAAATATTTGCCGCTGCTGCCCTTGGCGATCGAGCAGCTAGATGTCCGCAATTACGACATCATCCTGTCTTCATCTCATGCGGTTGCCAAAGGAGTGTTAACAGGCGCTCATCAACTGCATGTGTGCTACTGTCATGCACCTATGCGCTATGCATGGGATTTAACGCTTGACTACCTGCAAAGCAGCCAGCTAGGGCATGGCATCCCTGGTCTGTTCACGCGCTATTTGCTGCATTCGCTGCGCCAGTGGGATGTGGTTTCGGCAAATCGAGTTGATTATTTTATTGCCAATTCTCGAACGACGGCGCGGCGAATTTGGCGCTGCTATCGTCGTCCGGCGGAGGTGATTTATCCGCCCGTTGACACCGATCGCTTCCAATTTCAATCGCAAAAGCAAGATTTTTACCTGACGGTGTCGCGGCTGGTGGGCTACAAAAAAATCTCGCTGATTGTCAAGGCATTTAACCAATTGGGGCGATCGCTCGTGGTGATTGGCGATGGAACCGAATTAGAGTATCTTCGTCAACTAGCGAAACCTAATATCAAAATTCTCGGCTGGCAGCCCAATGATGTCGTCGATCGCTACATGGCAGAAGCTACTGCCTTTGTCTACGCCGCCCACGAAGACTTTGGCATTGCCCCCGTTGAAGCTCAAGCCTGTGGTACTCCGGTGATCGCGCTGGGTTTGGGAGGCACTCTAGAAACAGTCCGGGATATCCGACACCATCCTGAGAACGGGACTGGTGTTCTTTTTCCCACCCAAACGGAGGCAGATTTGACGGCAGCAGTTCAAACCTTCGAGCAATACCGCGATCGCTTTAATCCAGAAGTGCTGCGCGCTCATGCTCTCTCGTTCAGTGCCGAACTTTTTCAGCAGCGCTATTTCACTTTCATTGAACATTGTTATCAAGATTTTCAGACTCAATTTGAGCAGTCAAGCAACTAAAAATCGTGAGCCAAACAAAAATTTTTACTGAATTGCATCAAAACAGAGCGTAATAAGTGGTCAGTAGCTTTACAATCAGGACTGTGTGTGTGGTGTGGATATGCAAGGAGTAAAATGACTGCTGAAAGTCAACTCGTTTCCCGCAGGTCGCTTCGAGCAATTCTAAAACGCGGTATTTTACCGTTTTTCTGGGATTCCTTGAATGGCGATACTGCCAAGCGGATCTTTGATATTAGTTTTTCGTTAACGTTTCTAATCGTTTTTTCTCCGCTCTATCTTCTGCTGATCTTGTTAGTGGCGTTGAGTTCTCCGGGACCTATCTTTTATGTTCAAGAGCGGGTTGGGAAGAACTACGAGCATTTTAATTGCTACAAATTTAGAACAATGATTAAAAATGCCGATGAGGCACTGCATGACATCATGCAAACCTCTCCCGGTATGCGTCAAGAATTTCAAGATACTTTCAAACTTAAGCGTGATCCCCGAATCACTTGGATTGGTAAATTTTTGAGAATCACCAGCCTAGATGAGTTCCCGCAGTTTTGGAATGTTCTTAAGGGTGATATGAGCGTCGTGGGTCCTCGTCCCTTGGTTGTCGAAGAGCTACCTAGCTATGGCGAGTATATTGACCGTGTGCTGACTATTCGCCCCGGTGCAACTGGGCTTTGGCAAGTGTCCGGGCGCAATAATATTCCCTATCCTCGCCGCGTCCAAATCGATGTGTACTATGCCAATTCGCGTCACTTTTTAATGGATTTTTGGATCATTGTGAAAACAGTGGGGGTTGTAGTTTTTCCTAAAGATAACGGTGCTTACTAACTAACGTTCGTATATCTGTCTCAAGGATGTTGCTGTTTCTGAATGTGACACCCAACAATGAGGAACAGATGCTAAGGGGCTGAATATTAATGTCGCCTATAGTTTTGAAAACTAATCTGTCGTACATGACGAACAGGTATGTTTTTGATCTCACCTTAGATTCATCTCACCTTAAATACGGGAACACATATGATTATTCGTCAGGTTCTTGGCAAGCTTGCAGCAACTACTGCTATGGCAGTTGTGATGGTGGGGGCGATCGCAAATTTTGCAGAAAGTGTTCCAATCTCTGACGGGCAAACCGTTAATGGGTTTATTCGCTCTAATTCGCGCCCCTATCAATTTAGAAACTTGGGCAGACCAGGAATGGCGGCTCAAGTTGCACGGGGTGATGAATATACTTTCACTGCGAGACGGGGCGATAGTGTTGAGGTTGCAGTCAGGGCAGAAGATGGGAGTGCCCTACGCCCTACGATTGCGCTGATAGACCCGATGGGGCGGCAAGTTAGCTATAGCGAAAATCCTGGCTTCTTTAAATATCAAATCGTTCGACCTGGCACTTATAAGCTATTGGTGCTGGCGCGCAATAATTCCTTGGGACGCTATACTGTGGCGATCGACGGGCTGAGTGCGCCTACTGCTGCGGTTCTGCCAGCCGATCAAGTCATGCGGAACACCTTACGGTTACGCTCCATTGGCTGTGGCGTTCCTAACGTTGCCAAAATCAGGATTGGCACAGAAGAACGCTGTACTCGCGATATTGAGGCGGGTGTTTACCTGTATGAAGCAGCATCCAAAAGTATCAAGATGGTGGATGCTCGCCGCGATTTGCTTGCCAGACAGCTTCAGGTGACGGTGTTAGAACGCTGCCCGACTGCGGGTACGCCTGTGGTTCAAATCACCATGACCGAACCTCAAGATGGCAGAGATTACACTTACTGCGCGACTCCTAGCCGTTACGTCCAAGCAGGGAACTACCGCTACAACTCAAGCACCGATACTTTAACTCCGCTCAGTACGGCTTCCACGGGGGGAACTCCACCGCTAACGACTCAACCACCCATCATCCCGCCCGCAACTCAACTGCCCGCCGACTCTAGACGGCAACAGTTGCAGAGAGACTACGGATTGGCAGTGTTGGATAATTGCCCTGCTAGCCGCAGTTCTTATGTGGTGGTCAATTTTCCAGAAGCGAATCAGATTTATCAATACTGCGCTACTCCTACGCGCTTTCTGACCGCTGGAGAATATACCTATAATTCCAATACGGGCAATCTGGATGCGGCAACGAAGCCAGTGAACTGCACAGTGACAATCGGCGGCATTTGCATTGTCAAATAAGACTCTTCAAAAAAATCCTTCGACCAGTGCCGTAAAACGCTCTTCTTGGAGTGGTAAGCTATCGAATGCACTTAAAAACCAGTAGGACAGTATTTAAATGACCGGGTCTGCCCAGGTGCCTTATTTGTTGAGAGCCGCTCGTGGTGAGATATTAGAGCGCCCTCCTGTTTGGATGATGCGCCAAGCAGGGCGGTATATGAAAGTTTATCGGGATCTGCGCGATCGCTATCCTGCATTTCGCGATCGCTCTGAGAAGCCAGAATTAGCGATCGAGATTTCGCTTCAGCCTTTCCGAGCATTTCAGCCCGATGGCGTGATCATGTTTTCCGATATTTTGACCCCGTTACCCGGCATCGGCATCCCATTTGACATTATCGAAAGTCGGGGTCCGTTCATCGATCCGCCGATTCGCACCCTTGAGCAAATTCGTCAACTGCATCCCTTACAGCCTGAAAAATCTCTACCGTTTGTCGGGGAAACTCTCAAAGCTTTACGGCAAGAAGTGGGAAACCGCGCAACGGTGTTAGGGTTTGTTGGCTCTCCGTGGACGTTGGCTGCCTACGCGATCGAGGGCAAAAGCTCCAAGGATTACTCCACGATCAAACGGATGGCATTTACTGAGCCAGCGATTTTGCACGAATTGTTGGGCAAATTATCCGATGCGATCGCGACCTATGTGCGCTATCAAATTGATTCAGGCGCTCAAATCGTGCAGTTGTTTGACTCGTGGGCGGGGCAGTTGACTCCTCAAGATTATGATGTCTTCGCCTTACCCTATCAGCAGCGCATTGTGCAGCAGGTTAAGGCAACTCACCCAGATACACCCCTGATTCTATACATTAGCGGCAGTGCTGGAGTTCTGGAGCGCATGGGACAATCGGGCGTGGATATTGTCAGCGTTGACTGGACGGTGGATATGGCGGAAGCCCGTCAACGGCTGGGTGCAGACATGGGCGTGCAGGGCAATATCGATCCCTGTGCGTTGTTTGGCTCAAAAGATTTTATTCGCGATCGCATTTTAGATACCATTCAAAAGGCAGGTCGTTCAAAACATATTCTCAACTTGGGGCACGGCATTCTGCCAAACACGCCCGAAGAGAATGCTGCCTTTTTCTTTGAAACAGCAAAGCAAGCCGACCAATTGTTGGCTACCCGAACATAGTTTGATACCCACCTTAAAGCCCCGATGACCTCCAAACGAATTTTTGTGACTGGTGCAAGTGGCTGCATTGGTCACTACATAGTCGAAGCTTTAATTCAAGAAACCAATCACGATCTATTTTTGCTCGTCCGCAACTTAGATAAGTTAAAGCTTGACTATAATACCCGCCCCGGAATTACAGTTCTGGAAGGAAATATGCGAGAGATTGAGCAATTTAGTGACTTGCTCAAAACGATGGACTGCGCGATTTTAATTGCCACATCGTGGGGTGGTGCTGAAGAAGTATTTGACATCAACGTGGTCAAAACCATTCGACTGCTCAACTTGCTAGATCCAGAAGTTTGCCGTCAGGTTCTCTACTTTTCCACGGCAAGTATTCTTGATCGAAACAATCAGCCATTGAAGGAAGCGGGCGAAATTGGCACAGACTACGTTCGCTCTAAATACAATTGCTTTCAGCAGTTTTCAAAATTAGCCATTGCACCCAACATCATTACGTTGTTTCCCACTTTGCTACTTGGCGGAGAAGCCGGAAAGCCATGGTCACATATTTCTGGTGGAATTTCTCAAGAATCTAAATGGATCAATCTGATTCGCTTTTTTAGTATTGATGGCAGTTTTCACTATATTCACTCTAAAGATGTGGCTCAAGTCGTTCGATACTTGGTGGACAACCCTTTAGCAGAAGAAGACTGTCACAATTTGGTGTTGGGCAATCCGGCGATCACAGCGGATCAAGCGATCGCGGAAGCTTGCACTTATCTCAACAAGCGGCTCTACTTCCGCATTCCCCTAACCCAACGGCTGTTGGATATTATTTTTGGTCTTTTTCGGATTGAAATAGCACCGTGGGATCGGTTTGCGATGAAATATCGTCATTTTGTCCACACAAACCCAGTTAATCCTGCAACCTTTAACTTGCCGCTCTACTGCGCTAATTTTGCCGATGTTCTAAGACTTAGCGGAGTTCCCCAAAAGAAGAAATCGTAAAAAATAATTGTCGATTCGGAATTTGCGGTTTGTTTTTGTAGGTAGCAAAGTCGTAAATATTTTTGAACTTTGCTTTAAGGCGCTTGTCGCTTCTAATTCAACTTAAATATTTTTTACACCATAGCTCTACGCTATAGATAGCGTTTATCTGAAAATGAAGCCAATCTGACGCTATTTGCAAAAAATATTTGAGTGAAAGCGAATTTTGCAATCAAACTTTAATGTCAAATTTGAATAAATGTGGTTTAACAGTAGACGTATACCAATAAAGTGATGTTGCTTAGGGTTCGTTCATCCAGTTGAACGAATCGACCGGATGAAGTCTGGCATTAGGCGATCGCCTAACATAAGCCCGATTCTGGTTTCTTGAGATTATTTTTCCTTGAGATCAGATCAGCGGCAAAAAACAGATTCCATTCTCAGAATATCCCTGCTTAACTTACCTAGTGTCTCTAATAAAACAGTGCAAGGTTCAATTGTAAAAGCCAATTGTGGCAACTCTCAACTGATTCATTTTCTCGAAGAAAAGCTGAAGCTTTCCACAAACGCGATCGCGATCGCCCTGCGGCACTGTGAGCAAGACCCAGGACCTTTGCCCATGATTTTGTGGCAATACGGGCTAGTGTCGTTAGAAGAGCTAGAACAAATTTTTGACTGGCTAGAAAGTTAGCCAAACCTGCTTAATAGGTTCTGATTCTATTAAAATATGTAAATTGTTGGGATAGATATAAGAGCTTTTAACTTCTAGCTTTCGACTTCCAATTCTTTTACATTATTTAAATTTGAGAAGAACAGAATGCGAGTTGCGATCATTGGTGCAGGACTAGCCGGATTGGCAGCAGCCGTAGAACTGACTGATGCTGGGCATGAGGTTGAATTATTTGAGGCGCGATCGTTCATTGGCGGCAAGGTGGGCAGTTGGATCGATGCAGACGGCAACCACGTTGAGATGGGGCTGCACGTATTTTTTAACAATTACGCCAACCTATTTAATTTGATGAAACGGGTCGGCGCGTTTGACAACCTGTTGCCGAAAGATCACGTTCACACGTTCATCAATCGTGGTGGGCAAATTGGCACCTTAGATTTTCGCTTTTTGCTGGGTGCGCCATTCCACGGGCTAAAAGCATTCTTCACGACGAATCAACTAACCGTGCAGGATAAGCTGCAAACCGCGATCGCCCTTGGCACTAGCCCCGTCGTTCCTGGATTAGTCAGCTACGATGTCGCCATGAAATGGATTCGGGCGCTAGACGGCATCAGCTTTGCCGATTGGTTTCGCAGCCACGGCGGCTCTCAAAATGGTCTCAAGCGCCTGTGGAACCCGATCGCCCTTGCCCTTGGCTTCATTGATACCGAAAACATCTCTGCCCGCTGTATGCTCACTATCTTTCTGATGTTTGCCACTAAAACCGAAGCTTCTCGGCTCAATCTGCTGGCAGGCTCCCCCGCTGAATATCTGCATCAGCCCTTGATTGATTACCTGGAAGCACGGGGCACGAAGCTTCATACCCGTCGCCAAACTCGGCGCATTCTGTTTGAAGAAGTCGGCGGCGAAACCACGGTCACCGGGATTGTCACGGCAAACGGAGACGGCGAAGCAACGATTAACGCCGATGTTTACCTTGCTGCCTGTGACGTTCCGGGTATTCAGCGCTTGTTGCCGCCAGAGTGGCGTAAATGGCAGGAATTTGACAACATCTACCAGCTTGAAGCCGTGCCCGTGGTCACCGTACAACTGCGGTTTGATGGCTGGGTCACCGAGATGCAGGATGCTGAGCAGCGCCAACAGGTTGACCATGCTGCCGGAATGGATAATCTGCTCTATAGCGCCGATGCCGACTTTTCCTGCTTTGCTGATTTAGCGCTGACCAGCCCCAAAGACTATTACCGTGAGGGACAGGGTTCCCTCATGCAAATGGTGCTGACTCCGGGCGACCCGTTTATTAAAATGAGCAATGAGGCGATCGCCCAGCACGCCCTCAAACAGCTTCATGACCTGT
>JBBSCL010000119.1:0-8010 GCA_038250345.1 Leptolyngbyales cyanobacterium | reverse complement strand
TTTTTTAAATGCTTTCGGTTTATTGGTGCAATACCATGTGCTAATATAATTGATTGATAAATTCTTTTTGGGAAAGATCTCAGAAAGAATTTTTTCCGTAAAAATGCTATTGCCAGCAAGTCGTTCTAACCAATAAATTGAGTATGCACAAGTACAGAACTGTTCTGAGTAGCGCTTTGAGCTTGAAGTCACTATTCATAGCTTAAACCACTGACTGAAAATTCTTAGAGTGTTGAGAAGCTTGTGCTGTTGGCAGTTTAAGCTGTCGTTTGCTAAGTTTCCACTCTACAGAAAATAAGAGAGTGTACTTAATAGTAGTTCTAGGTTTAATGCTCTACCACTGAAACTCGTCATGCCTACGATCGCCAACTATGAATTGAAGAGTGAAAGCTTACAGCTTTTGCGAGACTATCAAAAGATTCCTTCCCTTCAGCTTAGAAATCGTTTAGTAGAAATCAATTTTGGACTAGTCAGAAGAGAAGCCCATCATTGGATCAATCAATGCACTGAGAGCTATGAAGACCTGCTTCAAGTCGGTAGTATTGGTCTAATTCGTGCGATCGAACGGTTTGATATTTCTAAAGGACATGCCTTTAGCTCTTTTGCCATTCCATACATTAGAGGCGAAATTCAGCACTATTTACGCGACAAAAGTCCTTCTGTTCGTATTCCACGCCGCTGGCTTGCGCTTCAGAGGCAAGCAGTTTGGATTTCACGAGAGTTACAAGTAACGTTAAATCGTCATCCTAACGATTTTGAAATTGCTGAAGCGTTGAAAATTTCCACAGCGGAATGGCAAGAAATCAAGCTTGCCTGCCAAAATCGCTCTGTTCTTAGCCTGGATGCGCCAATAGGCGATGAGGAAAACGGCACGGCTTCTTTGGGTGAGCTTGTTCCAGATACTCAGTACCGCAGTTTTCAACTTGCTCAAGAAGATCAGATTCGTCTGCAACAATCATTAGCACATTTAGAAAAGCGGACTCGCCAAATTTTGGAATTTGTTTTTCTACACGATTTGACCCAAAAGGAAACCGCAGAACGTTTGGGAATTAGCGCCGTGACAGTATCTCGTAGAGTAAAGAAGGGATTGGAAGTCTTACAGCGTTTGATGAATGGAGTAGAAGAATAGTTTCAGCGATCGCCGAAGCATCTTCAACCAACTATAAAACGGTTACACCTTTAGTGCGGACAATCAAGGTATAGCTGTACTATTTTCACTCATTCGCTTGCTTTGACTATCTTGCTCAAATTAGACTTCTTGCATAAGTCGATTTGTGACACGAGTTTCTGATAGTTTGAACCTCCTAATTTGCCACTTTCGCAAGAGATCTATTGTCGATTGCACCAGCCTCGCTATAAATTGATCGGCATCCTTCGCCACACAACTTAATGTCCCTTTAACTTGGCGCAGTGGTCTTCCAGTGACTTGTGCTGAGCACTGCAATATGTGGTGCTCAATTACATCAGGTCTTTCGTTTCCTTATATGGAATCACCTGAGACAGTTCCACAAACAACGGGTAGTAAAGATAAGGAACCAATGAACCTTAGGAGATTGAATCCTTGAGGGTGAATTTTGGCTCCAAAACTGAACTAAGAACATCCCGGACTAGCTTGGAACAGGCGTAATGTCCCATTTTGGTAATGCTTTAGATCGTTGCCAGAACGGTTGATCCTCCTGCTCCGGCTGGAAATGAGCCAAAGAGCGATCGCTTCGATGTCTACGGCGATCGTCTTCCTCGTTGAACTGACGTGATATTATCGTGTGCGAAACTTATAGGCTTTATAGAAGCACTTAGTCTTGCACACCTTTCTCAAGCCTTCCCATATTCGTGCCCTCCTTAAACTCTCTCAGGCTATCGATCGCGTCACGGACGTTCTCGGTAGCCTTAGTGCGTGGATGGTTATTCTGACGATCTCGGTTGGGTTCTACAACGTCATTGCCCGCTACATCGGACGGTTGATTGGACTCAAGCTATCGTCCAACGCGTTGATCGAACTGCAATGGTATTTGTTTTCATTGATGTTTCTTCTCGGCTTTGCCTACATCCTCAAACAAGGCGCTAATGTTCGAGTCGATTTTCTCTATGCCCGCTGGAGTGAAAAACGACGAGCGCTGGTCGATTTTCTGGGCACCGTCTTTTTTCTGATGCCCTTTTGTGTGCTGGGAATTTGGGTGAGTGCCAATCCCATTTTGCAATCTTGGGGGCAGTTGCCGGATGGGACGTGGGGGAGTTGGGAAATATCCCCGGATGCAGATGGGTTGCCACGAGCGCCGATCAAAACAATGCTTATTGTTGGTTTTGCCCTGTTGCTTGCTCAGGCGATTTCACAAGCCATTAAATATCTGGCGATTTTAAAGGGATATGCGCACGGTGTCCAAATCTTGCAAGAAGATGCCAAACAATTGCCGCTTGAATAGGGAGCCTATATCTAACTGGCTCCAATCATCTGAATCATTTGACAACGCGCACATGACTTTTGAGCAGGAAAACTATGGGCTTTGAATGGTTAGCGATCGCGATGTTTGTCGGCTTCTTTTTCATCCTGATGACGGGCTACCCGGTCGCATTTTCGTTTGCGGGGACGGCGATCATCTTTGGGGCGATCGGGTGGTTTGTCGGCGCGTTCGATCCCAGTCGGCTGTTGCTGTTGTTCAACAACTGGTTTGGCACCATGTCCAACTTTACGCTGTTGGCAATTCCCTTTTTTGTGTTTTTGGGTGCAGTCTTAGAAAAATCGGGGCTGGCAGAAGATCTGCTGGAGACCATCGGCATCGTCCTAGGATCTCTGCGAGGGGGAGTGGCGCTAGCGGTAATTTTTGTGGGCACGTTACTGGCAGCGACCACAGGCGTTGTCGCCGCTACCGTGATCGTCATGGGAATGCTGGCACTACCGGTAATGCTGCGCTATGGCTACGACAAACAACTGGCTGCGGGGGTGATCATCGCGTCGGGCACCTTGGCTCAACTTCTGCCTCCTAGTCTGGTGCTGCTCGTCTTAAGCGATCAGTTGGGCGTGTCGGTGGGTGACCTCTTTTTGGGAGCGTTGATTCCGGGATTGATGCTGTCGGGATCTTATGCCTTGTATGTGTTGATACTCGCATTTCTCAAACCGAGTGTCGCGCCTGCACTGCCCCTAGAAGCTCGACAAATCAGTGGAATGGCACTGGTACGACGGGTAATGAAAGCCGTCATTCCCCCCTTACTGCTGATTTTTGCCGTGTTAGGCAGTATCTTCTTTGGCATTGCCACACCAACAGAAGCAGGCGCAGTGGGAGCCGTAGGAGCTTGTGGGTTGGCGGCGCTGAATCGGAAACTCAATTGGGCATTGATTAAATCGGCGGCTCACTCCACGGCGGTGGTGTCATCGGTGGTGCTGATGATTTTATTTTGCTCGGCATTTTTTAGCATTGTTTTTGATGGGTTGGGTGGCAAAACTCTGATTACCAATCTGTTGGTAAATTTGCCGGGTGGCAAGATTGCTTTTCTGATTGTGAGTAATATTGTGATTTTTCTTCTGGGCGTGTTCTTAGAGTTTATCGAAATTTGCTTTATTGCCATGCCCCTGTTAGTGCCCGCCGCACAGCAGTTAGGGCTGGATATGGTGTGGTTTGGGGTGGTGATGGCGATTAATTTGCAAACCGCCTTTATCTCCCCTCCAGTAGGTTTTTCTCTGTTCTATTTGCAAAGTGTTGCCCCTAAGGAAGTCAGCACGGTTGATATTCACAAAAGTGCGCTGCCTTTTATGGTGTTGCAGGTGGTGGTATTGCTCTTGGTGATGGGCTTTCCGCAAACCGTGCGCTGGCTGGTTGATCTGTCTGCACAGCCAATTTTATAGAGAAGGGAGAGCCTGAGAACCCGCAAAACCCACGCGCTTTAGCCGTGGGATGTAGTTAGGGTTCTCACGAGGCTGTTAAGCCTCAGAGTCTTCTTTCATCTTAGGGACTGGTAGCCGATCAATCCAGTCTTCCACCAACTGGGTCATGGTCTTTTTGCGATCTTTGGCAACATCTCTAAGCTTCTGAAGCCTACCAGCCTCAACTCTAATGTTCAGAACTTCCTTCATATTCACCTATACAATGACTATACGAGTATGGTATCATATTTGTATGAAAGCATTGAAGTTTAAGCTGTATCAACACAAGCGGAATCGATTTCTCAAGCGGTGCGTGAACGCTGCTGGAGTGATGGAGGTGGCGTGATATTAACTGACCTGACTCAATTCAAAATTCAGCGCCGTAGAGCAACCTCTAAGTGGATTAGAGAGTACAACAGCATTGAGATTAATATCACTGAGAAAAAGGTTCAAATTCAATGTGATGTGCTTGGTTGCGATCGTGTGTGGCAAGGGAATCTCACCGACTACTTTGACAAAGATTTTCACGAGTGTCGATCGTGCCGCGTCAAAGGTGACAAGAACCCGCGAGGAATGGCAGGAAAGTCAACTTGGAATAAAGGTCTGACTAAGGAAGATAATGACCTCATCAAGCTGCAAGGAGAGCGGCATAGCGATCAAATGAAGGGTGAAAATAATCCTTGGTTTGGGGTCAAGTCGAATCATCATCCATGCTACGGCAAAGCACCGAAGGGGGAGCAGAATCATTTTTACAAGGATGGAAAATGCTACGAAAGGGTGGGCGATCGGCTGAAACCTGAACAAAAGGAATGGGCGAGATTGGTTAAAGAGAAGGAAGGCTACACCTGTAACGCTTGTGGGCAAAAAGGCAGCAGACTGGCAGCACATCACCTTTATAGCTACTCTACTCACCCTGAATTGAGACTAGATATATCGAACGGGATATGCCTGTGTAACAGTTGCCACAAAAGGTTTCATGACTGGAATGGAGGGCAAGTAAAACCATGTACTCCTGAAGATTACGTTTGCTGGTTAAAAGAATATGAAGACATTAAAATTCAAGGTAATTGCTCAACCCCAACAAATCAAGGAAAATCGACTGTTTCCAGATTAGTTTTAGTGGTTTCTGACCCAAAAGATCATCATTTTTGACCTTTTCAGCCGGGTTTTCTTGAATAAAAATGCCTGAAACCCGCATTCTTCCTAAGTTGAGCAATTACAATTCAAGTTGTATAACCACAAGCGGAATCGATTCCTGAAGAGAGTCATCAATTCTGCTGGGATTATTTACAATCACGTAATTGCGCTGCACAAACGGTACTACCGGATGTGGGGCAATCACTTGAACTGCAATCAACTCAAAGGACATATCGCTAAGCTACGGAAGCGTAAACCGTTCTGGCAGCAAGTCGGTTCTCAAGCCGTGCAAGATATTTGCGAACGGATTGAGAAAGCCTACCAGTTGTTCTTCAAGCACCATAAAAAAGGAGTCAGACCGCCCAATTTCAAGAAGGTAAAGAAATACAAGTCTTTCACCTTGAAGCAAGCTGGCTATAAGTTTCTAGGTGGCAATCGGATCAAGATTGGGAACCGGGTTTTTCAATATTGGAACTCTAGAGAAATAGAAGGGACGGTCAAGACGCTGACCATTAAACGCACTCCATTAGGGGAGTTGTTTTTGATGGTAGTCGTTGACAGTGTGAATGACCCTCAAACCAAATTCGAGACGGGTAAAATCGCTGGGTTTGATTTTGGGCTAAAGACATTCCTGACTTGCTCGGAAGGGTTCAGTATTGAATCACCTCTATTCCTCAAACAATCGCTCAATGCCATCAAGAAAGCGAGTAGACAGCATTCTAGAAAGCTGAAAGGGTCCCACAACCGAGAACAAGCACGACTGAATCTGGTGCGAAAGCATGAAGATGTTGCCAACCGTCGTCGGGATTGGTTCTGGAAGTTGGCACATCAGCTAACCAATCAGTTTGATGCATTGTTTTTTGAAACACTCAATCTCAAAGGAATGCAACGGCTTTGGGGACGTAAGATCTCTGATCTTGCATTCAGGGAGTTCATGCAAATCCTGGAATGGGTGGCGAAAAAGAAAGGGAAGTTAGTCGCCTATATTGACCGCTGGTTCCCTAGTTCTAAGACTTGCAACCATTGTGGTCATGTTTTAGAAACCTTAGAGTTGTCCTTTAGGGAATGGCATTGTCCGTCTTGTCAGGCGGTCAATGGTAGAGATGACAACGCTGCCAAGAATATCAAAATGGTTGGGATCTCAACCATAGGATTAGGGGATGTCAGACAGGCTTTGCCTGCTATCCCTGCCTGAGTCCTGAATCCCACTGGCTTTAGCCGTGGGAGTGGATCAAAGCTTGAGGTTGGCATAACTGTGACGGGCAAAGCTGCCTTCGTTGATGTTATTCCAGGCATAGACGCGATCGCGGAACGGCTTCCATTCTGCAAAAATACTTTTGAAGTCTGCATCTTTGGCAGAAAATTCGTCATACAACTCAAATGCCGCTTTTTCTGCTGCCGCCAAAATCTCATTGCTGTAAGGGCGTAGGGTGACACCGCCTTGGAGCAGACGTTGAAGCGCTTCGTTGTTCCGGGCATCATACCGAGCCAGCATCGTTATGTTGGCTTCAAACGCTGCTGCTTGAATCGCTGCTTGATATTCGACAGGCAGTTTCTTCCATTCATTCAGGTTAATTTGCACCTCCAACGTAGGACCAGGCTCCCACCAGCCAGGGTAGTAATAAAATTTGGCGACTTTGTGCAGTCCTAACTTTTCGTCGTCGTAGGGACCCACCCACTCAGCCGCATCGATCGCCCCTGTTTGCAGTGCCTGAAAAATTTCCCCACCGGGTAAGGTCTGCACCGTCACGCCCAGTTTGCCCATGACCTGCCCTCCTAGTCCGGGAATTCGCATCTTTAACCCTTGCAGATCGCTCACCTTCGAGATTTCCTTGCGGAACCAGCCGCCCATCTGCACCCCCGTGTTGCCTGCGGGAAACTGAATCACCCCAAATTTTCGAGCATACAGAGCTTGCAGCATTTTTAATCCACCTGCTTCATATAGCCAAGCATTTTGCTGTTGAGCGTTTAAGCCAAAGGGCAGCGTCGTGCCAAATGCAGCAGCAGGGCTTTTACCCACATAATAATAGCCAGCCGTGTGACCGCAGGGGACTGCGCCTTGGGAGACTATATTTAGCACTTCTAGGGGCGGAGCTAGCTCACCTGCTGCACGCGGGGTAATCTTAAACTTGCCTCCAGTGAGCGCTGCGACGCGATCGCAAAATGTTTTAGCACCGCCAAAGATGGTATCCAACGCGATCGGCCAACTCGTCGCCATCTGCCAGTTAATCGTGGGCAAGGACGCACTCGCAGTTGATGCACCTGTATTGGCTCGGCAAGCGACTAGGGCTGAACCTGTAGCGGCGCTGGCGATCGCGGTTTGGACAAATTGTTTACGTTTCACGCTTTTTCTACGGTAAAAAATCCTTCAATTGTACTTGCTCAATTGAGATCTACACCGTTCGGGAAAAAGGCATCTTCTTACTTGTCAAACAAAAATCCAGAATAGCGGACCCAAAAGCTTCTCCTGCTGCGGTTGCCCGGCGGGGCAGTATCGAGAAGAAGAGCGATCGCGTCTGGGAACTGCAAAGGTGAGATAACGGCATCTTCTAGCAGCACTGTTTCACTTTCATATCCATCTTGGCTGGGTGATCGAAAAACGTGCAGTTTGCGTTCGGTTACATCGAGTACCCAACAATCTAGGATGTGCGATCGCGCATAGGCTTTTGCCTTCAATCCGCAGTCTTTCTGAAAGGTAGAATCTGACACCTCAATCACTAAGTAAACTTCTGATGCGGTTGGATGGTGGTCTGCATAATCCAATGGATCGCTCTGCACTACGGCAATATCGGGTTCGGGTTCTGAATAGTTGTTGAGCCGAATGGGTTCCTGCACCCGTATCCAGACTTGCCCTGCCAAAAGTTGCTCCATCAGTCTTGCCGTGCGGGTCGTTGCAGATGAATGGGCAGTTCCTTTTGCAGCCATCTTTAAAATATATCCATCAATTAATTCCACGCGCTCATCGGCATCTAGAATGCCAGCTTCTGCCATTCGGTGGTATTCCTGCACAGTGATCA
>JBBSCL010000118.1:0-8011 GCA_038250345.1 Leptolyngbyales cyanobacterium | reverse complement strand
GAAGCCATTCGTGAAAAACGGGCGCGGATTATCAAAGCCGCTGCCGAACAGGAAGCCTCTCAAAAATTGGCGCAAGCTGCTGAAACCATTAGCGCTAACCCAACGGCTTTAGAACTGCGCCGACTGCAAATGCTGACAGAAATTGGCGCTGAAAACAACACTACAACTATCGTCGTGATGCCGTCTGATTTTGTAAACTTGGCGCGCAAGTTTTCACAAACCGAACCGAATGATGCTCTCACACAGGCTAATCGCCCATTTAACCCAGAGGTGTTGTTTAACAATAAGCCTGTGGAAGAGAAGACAAAAATAGAGGAGGGGTAGATGGGTGGAGTTTTGAGTTTTGAGTTTCCGACCAACTCTGTACTCCGCATTGACTTCTAATCTTCCTTTTGAATTTCATGCACATTAGCTTCCCAATTCTCACCGTCGAATGGAGTAATGCAGAATTGGGAAAGCACGTTTTCATCCAGACAGCGGAGGTTGACATCTACCCTATGAGGATGCGATCGCGGACGATAAAAAGCGTGAATTCCACAAATACGACAAAAGAGATGCTTGGCAATGCCCGTGTTGAAGGTGTAAATCGCCAAAGTATCTTCACCTTGTAAGAGCATAAATTGCTCCAACGGCACAATCAAATGGAGAAACCCTTTTTTTCGGCAAATAGAACAGTTGCAATCTGACACTTGATCTTGCTTAGGGTTTGCCCTCACCCTAAATCTGACTGCCCCACAATGACAGCCACCTTCGTAACTTATTAGGTCATTGATCTGCGTCATGAGATTTTGTTGTGATAAACCGATAAAAAGCGAACAATAGGGGAACATTAAAAACGAGAGACAACGGAGGGATTGCATCTCTGTGGTTCGTACAACGTTAACATTCAGAGGATTTGGGTTGTGCAAGCGACGAAGCAACAGCAAATTATGGGGTTCTTTATCGAGGAAGCGAAAGAACACCTCGATACGATCGAGCAAGGGATGCTAAACCTAGAGGAAACTCTGGCGGATTCTGAACAGATGAATGAACTGTTTCGAGCGGCTCATTCGGTGAAAGGCGGCGCAGCAATGCTCGGCTTTGACAGCATCCATCGCACTGCCCATCACCTAGAGGATGCCTTTAAGATTCTGAAGGATAATCCAGTTAAGCCCGATCGCCAGCTAGAAAACTTGTTTCTAAAAGTGTTTGATGTGCTGAAAGAATTGGTCGAAGCGCTTCAATCTCCGTTTGGCTTTCAAGAGGCACAAGCAGAGCAAATTGTTCAAGATGCACAGCCAGCTTTTGTAGAAGTTGAAGCTTATTTGCATCATTTAATCAGCAATAGGTCAAACAAAGCGGCTGTGCCTGCCGTTAAGGTCAGTGCTGAAGCGCCTGCATTTATCAACGCGGCTTTGAGGAAAATGTTGCAGTTGTTTAAACAGGGTGACACGCAACCTTGCCGTCAGCAGCTATCGACCCTTTGCGATCGCATGGGGCAACTGAGCAATTGCTCAGCTTGGCGCGGCTTGTTGGAAGTGGCTCAAGGCGCGATCGCCAATTCTCAAAGTTCCTATTCCACACTCGCGCCGCTGATTATTAAAGAACTCAAGCTATCGGGTGATTTGCTAATCACGGGGCGATCGAGCGAAATTATTCCCAGCGGCAAACTACGGCAGCTTGCCCCAACAGTTGTTTTTTCACCCGTTTCAGGGATCGCACAATCCATATCATCACCCGCTGCTGCGATCGCATTCGAGCAAAATGGATCAAACCGGACTCAGCAAATTTCTATCCCTTTAGAACCTCGCGCTGCTGCCAGAGCGTTACTAGATGCCTTTAACAAACAACAATTGATTGAGTTAGCAGAATTTTTGATGAAAGCGATTCAGTAAGAAAAAATTGATTGATTGATAGAAAAAAGCGTTGCTGAATGCAGGGATGATTTTTGACTGTAGGGGTGGGTCTTGTGCCTACCCTGACGGAGATCGAGGGCAACCACAAGGGATTGACCCTACAAATTTCATCCCCAGATTCAGCAATGTCGAAAAAAAGAAAGCGGAAGCAATGCTCCCGCTTTCTTTTTCAATCTAGATGATTAATAAACTAATGGATTAAAGCGATCGCACTAAATCCACCGCACTAGATCCACAGTTTAGTAAGCCAGACCCATACTGCGAGTCGTTTCAGCCCCTAGATACACACGAATGCTAAGAAAATCGGTTGGGCAAGCCGTTTCGCAACGTTTGCATCCAACACAATCTTCCGTTCTAGGAGAAGAAGCAATTTGTCCTGCTCTACAGCCATCCCAGGGAACCATCTCTAGGACATCTGTAGGACAAGCACGAACGCATTGGGTGCAGCCAATGCAGGTGTCATAAATTTTGACGCTATGAGACATGTTATTAAAGGCTCCAATGCTTGCTTGACACTTCGCAATATTTATTAGCCCATTGGATCGACAGCTATAGAGCTGCCAAACCTTGGATGAACGTCAGTTTACCTCAACGGCTGAGACACGCTCGACGAAAGGCTGCAAAAGTTTAAACAACGTAATAGAGCAGGCAGGAATTAGGGGGCAGCCACTCGCCACTCACCATCCGCCATTCGCCACTCGCCACCCGCCACTTGCCACTCACCATTCGCCACTCGCCATTCGCCATTCATTAAAGCCTTACATGAAAATAAAGAATGCTAGTCTATCCGAAAAACCCTTGATATGATATTGGCGATCAAAGCGAGTGGAGCATTGACTCAACATGGCTACTGCAACGGTTTTAAAGTTTATGCAGAAGACTGCGGAAGACGAGGCTCTACGCCAGCAGCTTGAAAGTTTATTGGGCGTTGGAGATGGCAATATTAGCAGCGAAGCAGATTTAGATCCTGCTGAATCGGAAGCGTTGAAAGGCGATCGCGCTCCCGTGGTTGCCGAGTTTGCTGCCCAAAAGGGCTACTCGTTTTCTGTGGATGAATTAATTACAGTCGTGGATGCTTTTCAAAAGCATCAGTCTGGCGAAATGTCAGATACTGACTTTGCAGCGTTATTAGGGGTTTCTTTTTCGGCTCAGACTAATGAAGCAGGAATGCTCAGTGTTGCTAAGGTAAAAAATTGGTTTACGAAAACTTATTTGGGAGTTCGATAATTTGCTGGGCGATCGCGTCTGAGATGGCTTGAAAAAGATGTCAGACAGCCTGTAGAAGGTCGCAATTCTGCATTTCTACAGGCTGTTTAATCGATCATATAATTCATCAAAATTCTGCACTCCGTACTTTATCCAAGTTTATTCAAAACGGAGCTTGTGGAAACGATATGGCGGTCTAAACCGAGTTGTTTAGGGTTAACACCCAGCGCCAACGCCACTAACTGAGGCAAATGCAAAATGGGGAGTCCTAATTTGGAGCCAATCACTTTTTCAACTTCGGGTTGGCGAGAGTCTAAATTGAGGTGGCACAAAGGACAGGGCGTGACAATGCAATCGGCTCCAGCCGCGATCGCCGCCTGAATATGTCCGCCTGCCATCGTAAATGACTGCTCCGTCGCATAGCTAGCGAGGGGCCAGCCGCAGCACTGAATCCGCCCAGGAAAATAAATCGGCGTGGCACCCACTGCCCGAAACACATTTTCCATAGACTGCGGATTATAAGGGTCGTCATAGGGAATACGATCTTGGGCACGCAGCAAATAGCAGCCATAAAATGCCGCGCAGTTTAGCCCAGCCAGTTTGCGAGTTACTTTTGCCTGCAACGCCTCCAAGCCATAATCTCCCACCAGTGCCCAAAGAATATGTTTCACCTCGCCGCTACCTCGGTAGGGTGAACATCCTTCTTTTTTGAGCAATCCATTCACCTGCTCCACGTACGCTGGATTATGCTCTTGAGCGCCTTTTAAGCGTTCATCGACGTGACCGAGTACGCCTTGGCAAGTGCTGCAATGGGTTAGTAGAGGTAGGTTCAATTCCTCTGCAAGGGCAAGATTGCGGGCATTTACGGTGTCTTCTAGCAGTTGAGAATCTTCCTTAAACGTGCCAGAGCCACAGCAGGAGGCTTTTTTAAGCTCGACTAATTCAATCTCTAAAGCTTGAGCTAAGGCTTGGGTGCTTTGATACAGTTCTCGGCAAGCGCCCTGGGCAACACAGCCAGGGAAGTAAGCATATCTCAAAGGATTCGTCATAAGAGAAAAGGTTCGGCAGAATGGTGATGTTTTAAGTAGTGTCCTGGTTTCTGACTCAGCAGCAACTATCTTTGGCTATTCTTATCATTGAGTGTGATCTGAAATCTATCAGATTCTTAAAATTCATGTCGGTCAAAACTAGAAAGCGTCTACTCTCCTTCAGAGCGATCGCGCTTTCAGCTTAAGATGATGAGATGCCTAAAATAGACATATCCGGGGAAGAGCGCCATCAACGCTTAAACCAGTTATGTCTGGGCATCGTCCACACTCCGGCATGAGTTTATTGCCACTGCATTCAGCGAGGGAGCTTATGAGCGAAACAGAAATTTTCAATAAAGTCCAGAAGATTGTGGCTGAACAACTGGGAGTTGACATGACCAAGGTGACTCCTGAAGCCAGCTTTGCCAATGACTTGGGAGCCGATTCCCTCGACACGGTTGAGTTAGTCATGGCATTAGAGGAAGAATTTGACATTGAAATTCCTGATGAGGCGGCTGAGGAAATTGCTACCGTACAATCGGCAGTGGATTATATCAGCAACAAAGCGACTGCATCGACCTAACCAGACATGGGTAATGAGTTATGAGTGTTGAGTTTTCTGAGATAGCATTTCAGATTAAAGTTCACCATTCATAACTCAAAACTTTTTTAGCTTGGGTTATTCATTTTTATGTAAATCATGACAAACGTTGTTCGTAAGCGCGTTGTCGTCACTGGGCTTGGCGCAATCACCCCTCTGGGAAATACAGTGGGTGACTATTGGGATGGCTTGATGAGTGGACGCAACGGAATCGATTCCATCACCTTATTTGATGCTTCCCGACATGACTGCCGCATGGCTGGGGAGGTAAAAGGCTTTGATCCACTCACTTATCTAGATCGTAAAGAAGCGAAGCGGATGGATCGCTTTGCCCAGTTTGGCGTGTGCGCCAGTAAGCAAGCGATCGCCGATGCTGAATTTGTGATCAATGACCTGAATGCCGAACAGGTGGGCGTGTTAATTGGTACGGGAATTGGTGGCTTGAAAGTGTTGGAAGACCAGCAGGAAATTTACCTGACTAAAGGACCCGATCGCTGTAGCCCCTTCATGATTCCGATGATGATTGCCAACATGGCAGCGGGTTTAACCGCCATTCACACGGGAGCGAAAGGACCTAACTCCTGTTCGGTAACGGCGTGTGCGGCTGGCTCAAACGCGATCGGTGATGCATTCCGCTTGATTCAACAAGGATATGCCCAAGCCATGATTTGCGGCGGCACAGAAGCTGCGGTCACCCCTTTATCGGTCGCGGGATTCGCGGCTTGTAAGGCGATGTCTACTCGTAACGATGATCCCGCTCATGCTAGCCGCCCGTTTGATCAAGACCGGGATGGATTTGTTTTGGGTGAAGGGTCAGGTATTTTAATCCTGGAAGAACTAGACCACGCCTTGGCGCGCAACGCTCGGATTTATGCGGAGATTGTGGGCTATGGCATGACCTGCGATGCCTATCACATGACTTCTCCGGTGCCCGGTGGCGAAGGGGCAGCCCGTGCTATCTCTCTCTGTCTCAAAGATGGTAACTTAACTCCTGACAAAGTGAGCTATATCAACGCTCACGGCACCAGCACTCCCGCCAACGACTCTACAGAAACCGCCGCGATTAAGAAAGCGCTAGGTGACTCTGCCCGCCAGATTGCGATTAGCTCAACCAAATCAATGACGGGACACTTATTGGGCGGATCGGGCGGTATTGAAGCGGTGGCAACTGTCATGGCAATCGTCAGCGATCGCGTTCCTCCCACCATTAATTTGGTCAATCCTGATCCGGATTGCGATTTAGACTATGTGCCCAACCATAGCCGCGAGCAGGTTGTAAACGTGGCGCTATCAAATTCTTTTGGGTTTGGTGGTCATAATGTGACGCTGGCATTCAAAAAATTTGTCCCCTAAAAGTAAAGGTTATTAAGCAGCCAAGTCTGAGTTTTGCTGGCTGATTTGAGGAGTTGTTCAATTCACGCTAAAATCATTAGTTTTTCCAATAGGGATTATTGCCTACCGTCTCGAATAATGGGATGATGAGGCAAAGAAATTATCGGGTGGCTTGTCTTACCCAGCATCTTGTTTATCCCCGTCCTAACGTAATTCATCACTGAGTAGGAATCATGGCTGTCGTAACTCAATCACTTGAAGAACTTTGTATTAATTCAATCCGTTTTTTGGCGGTAGATGCTGTTGAGAAAGCAAAATCGGGTCACCCTGGTCTACCTATGGGTGCGGCTCCGATGGCGTTTGTGCTGTGGGATCAGTTCATGCGGTTTAATCCTAAAAATCCGCAATGGTTCAACCGCGATCGCTTTGTGCTATCGGCAGGTCACGGCTGTATGCTGCAATACGCCCTGATGTATTTGACCGGATACGATAGCGTGACTATCGATGACATCAAACAGTTCCGCCAATGGGGATCGAAAACGCCTGGACATCCCGAAAACTTTGAGACTCCCGGTGTGGAAGTGACCACCGGTCCTTTAGGTCAAGGGATTGCCAATGCTGTGGGTCTGGCGATCGCCGAAGCTCATCTTGCCGCCAAGTTCAACAAATTCGATGCGACTCTGGTTGACCACTACACCTACGCGATCTTAGGTGATGGCTGCAACATGGAAGGCATTTCTGGGGAAGCCTGCTCGTTGGCGGGGCACCTGGGTCTGGGTAAGCTGATTGCGCTGTACGACGACAACCATATTTCGATCGATGGCTCCACCGATATCGCCTTTACTGAAGATGTCTCCAAACGCTTTGAAGCCTATGGCTGGCACGTATTACACGTCGAAGATGGCAACACTGACTTAGCCGGGATTGGTCAGGCGATCGCGGCTGCAAAAGCCGTCACCGACAAACCCACGATGATTAAAGTCACCACCACTATTGGCTACGGCTCTCCCAATAAAGCAGGCACCGCTAGCGCCCACGGTTCAGTCTTTGGCGCTGACGAAATTAAGCTGACTCGTGACAAATTAGGCTGGGAACACGAACCCTTTGTCGTGCCTGAAGATGCACTGGCGCATACCCGCAAAGCGGTTGAGCGTGGCGCTAGCCTAGAAGCAGAATGGGAAGCAGCCTTGGCACAATACAAAACCAAGTTTCCTCAAGAAGCCGCTGAGTTTGAGCGGTTAATTAGCGGGAGACTGCCCGACGGCTGGGATAAAGTTTTGCCAACCTACACTCCTGAAGACAAAACTCTAGCGTCTCGCAAACATTCCGAAATCTGCTTGAACAAACTGGCTCCTGTTTTGCCAGAACTCATAGGCGGCTCGGCAGATTTGACTCACTCTAACCTGACCGAACTGAAGAACAGCGGCGAATTTCAAGCAGGGCACTACGAAAATCGCAACCTTCACTTTGGTGTGCGCGAACACGGCATGGGCGCAATTTGCAACGGCATTGCCCTCCATGGCTCTGGCTTGATTCCCTATGGTGCTACCTTTCTGATCTTCACCGATTACATGCGCTGTGCAATTCGGCTTTCGGCTTTGTCACAAGCGGGTGTTATTTGGGTAATGACCCACGATTCTGTGGCATTGGGTGAAGATGGTCCCACGCACCAACCGGTTGAAACGATCGCGTCTCTCCGGGCAATTCCTCAACTCACGGTTTTGCGTCCCGCCGATGGCACTGAAACCTCTGGAGCTTACAAAGTTGCCGTATTGAACGCCAATCAAAATCGCCCCACCTTGCTGGCACTCTCTCGCCAAGGGTTGCCGAACCTAGCTGGATCATCGATCGACGGTGTGGCAAAGGGTGCCTACTCGGTGATTGACTGTGACGGCACTCCTGACCTTATCCTAATTGGCACGGGTTCTGAAGTGAATCTTTGCGTCAAG
>JBBSCL010000117.1:0-8102 GCA_038250345.1 Leptolyngbyales cyanobacterium | reverse complement strand
TCCATCTGCGGTGGAGCCGTTTCAGGGAGCCGCAACTGGAGTGGGTGGGAGTGTGCGAGATATTTTCACGATGGGTGCCCGTCCGATCGCGATCCTCAACTCGCTCCGCGTTGGTTCTTTGGAGGATGCCCGGACGCGGCGGCTATTCAGCGGGGTCGTCGCCGGAATTTCTCATTACGGCAACTGTGTTGGGGTGCCCACCGTCGGCGGCGAAGTCTATTTTGATCTGGCGTATTCTGGCAATCCCCTAGTGAATGCGATGGCGTTGGGGTTGATGGAAACCGAGGAGATTGTCAAATCGGGCGCAAAAGGCATTGGCAATCCGGTTTTGTATGTTGGGTCTACCACCGGGCGCGACGGCATGGGGGGAGCCAGCTTTGCCAGTGCGGAATTGAGTGATGCTTCCATGGACGATCGCCCTGCGGTGCAAGTCGGCGATCCTTTTCTAGAAAAATCCTTGATTGAAGCGTGTCTAGAAGCCTTTAAAACCGGAGCCGTCGTCGCAGCCCAAGACATGGGCGCAGCGGGGATCACCTGTTCCACATCAGAAATGGCAGCGAAAGGCGGCGTGGGCATTGAACTGGATCTTGACAAAATCCCGGTGCGCGAGACAGGCATGGTTCCCTACGAATACCTGTTGTCGGAATCGCAGGAACGAATGCTGTTTGTAGCGGAAAAAGGACGAGAGCAAGAACTGATTGATATTTTTGAGCGCTGGGGGCTTCATGCAGTCGCAGCGGGAACCGTGATTGCGGAACCCGTTGTGCGGATTCTGTTTCAAGGGGCGATCGCCGCTGAGATTCCGGCTAGTGCCTTAGCAGACAATACGCCAATTTACCATCGAGAACTGTTAAGCGAACCACCCGACTATGCCCAAAAAGCGTGGGCGTGGACTCCGAAGAGCTTGCCAGACTGCACCGCCACAGGCATTGAAGCTCAAGGAAAATTCTTCACCTGGAACGAAGTATTACTTCAACTGCTGGCAACTCCCTCGATCGCCTCAAAACAGTGGGTCTATCGCCAATACGATCACCAAGTGCAAAACAACACCGTGATCATGCCCGGTGGAGCCGATGCCGCCGTCATTCGGATTCGCCCCCTCGTATCTTCTAAAGATCTAAACAAACCTCAAGCCTCAAACTCCTTCCCTGGAGTTGCCGCTACCGTTGATTGCAACGCTCGTCACGTTTACCTGCATCCCTATGAAGGAGCCAAAGCCGCTGTTGCTGAAGCCGCACGAAACCTAAGCTGTGTGGGCGCGGAACCCTTGGCGGTCACCGATAATCTCAACTTTGGCAGTCCTGAAAACGCGATCGGCTATTGGCAACTAGCAGAAGCCTGTCGGGGGTTATCTGAAGCCTGTACTGCCTTCAGCACCCCAGTCACGGGTGGCAACGTCTCGCTTTATAACGAAACCTTGGATGCCGACGGCAAACCCCAGTCGATCTATCCAACGCCAGTGGTGGGCATGGTGGGGCTGATTCCCGACCTGACTAAAATTTGTGGGCAAGGGTGGCAAGCGGAAGGCGACTTAATCTATCTGCTGGGTACACCTTTGGATGCTGCACCATCTGCCGTTGTGACTCTAGGTGGCTCAGAATATCTGGCAGCGGTTCAGGACGTGATTGCGGGGCAGCCACCCATCGTTGATTTTGAACTGGAGTGCAAAGTACAAACCGTTTGCCGGGAAGGAATTCGTCAAGGCTGGATTCGGTCTGCCCACGATTCCGCAGAAGGTGGCGTTGCTGTGGCGATCGCGGAATCCTGCATTAGCGGCAACCTGGGAGCGACTCTCACCTTTCCCACTTCCGAGAGCCGCCTAGATCATCTCTTGTTTGCCGAAGGGGGCGCGCGGATTATTGTTTCTGTGGCGCGATCGCACCAGTCCGTTTGGGAGTCCTATCTACAAACACATTTAGAAAATGATTGGCAAGCGTTAGGAGTCGTGAATAGTCGCACCGAGGGTTTAAGCATCACGTTTACAAATTCTGTCATTAAAGTAGAAATGGATACTCTGAACGATCGCTGGCAGGGCGCGATCGAATCCTATCTAGCAGATTGATTCCCACCTAATTTCCTTAAAGCTGATTTAGAGTCAACCCTGCGCCTGTTACGATGGAACCAAGAGTTAATCAAAATTTAAATAACTTTTAAGCTATTTTTTGCCATTGCCATCCAATTTCGTCGCCTTTTCTTTTTGCTAGCAATCCTTGGAGCAACACTGACGCATGTTACCCAATTCCCTTTCTCAAACGGGTGCTTCTGCTGCCGAATTTGATGACTTAGAACAGACTGCATCTTTCGATCACCCTGATAAACCCGAAGAAGCCTGTGGTGTATTTGGGGTTTACGCACCGGGTGAAGATGTTGCCAAGCTGACTTATTTCGGGTTGTATGCTCTGCAACATCGCGGACAAGAGTCAGCAGGGATTGCCACCTTTCCTCAAGATCATCCTCCCTGTTTGCACAAAGCCATGGGTTTAGTGTCCCAGGTATTTAATGAAACAATGCTAAATACCTTAGTAGGAGAATTGGCAGTTGGGCATACGCGCTACTCTACTACGGGAACGAGTCGGGTGGTCAATGCTCAGCCGGTGTTGGTTCCTACACGCTTGGGGCATTTAGCGCTAGCACATAATGGCAATTTGGTGAATACGCCAATCCTGCGGGAGGAATTGCTGCGAAATCATCACAACCTATTGACCAGCACTGATTCGGAACTGATTGCCTTTGCGATCGCGGAAGCCGTAGATAGCGGCAAAACTTGGCTAGAAGCTGCTATTACTGCTTTTAAGCGTTGTCAGGGAGCCTTTAGCTTAGTGATTGGCACTCCCAACGGCATGATCGGTGCCCGTGATCCCAATGGTATTCGTCCGTTGGTGATTGGCGCTCTGCCTAAAGCTAGCCCCAGCGATCCAACCCGGTATGCGCTAGCGTCTGAAACCTGCGGTTTGGATATTATTGGAGCCGAATATTTGCGGGATGTGGAACCCGGCGAGGTCGTTTGGATCACAGACGAAGGCATGGCATCGTTCCATTGGGTGAGCCAGCCTCAACCGAAACTCTGCATTTTCGAGATGATTTATTTTGCGCGCCCCGATAGTGTGATGCAGAACGAAAGCCTTTATACGTACCGGATGCGAATTGGACGGAGGCTCGCCCTAGAATCTCCTGCCGAAGCTGATTTAGTGATTGCGGTGCCTGATTCTGGCATTCCGGCGGCGATCGGTTTCTCTCAAGCTTCAGGCATTCCCTATGCGGAAGGATTGATTAAAAATCGTTATGTGGGGCGCACTTTCATTCAACCGACTCAAAGTATGCGGGAGGCAGGTATTCGGATGAAGCTGAATCCGCTGCGGGATGTTCTTCAAGGAAAACGCATTGTGTTGGTGGATGATTCAATCGTGCGCGGAACCACCAGCCGCAAGATTGTTAAGGCGCTTCGAGATGCTGGCGCAACCGAGGTTCACATGCGAATCTCTTCTCCGCCTGTGACTCACCCTTGTTTTTACGGGATTGATACGGATAGCCAAGATCACCTGATTGCGGCAACAAAATCTGTGGAAGAAATTGCCGCTCAAATTGAGGTAGATTCTCTTAGCTATCTCAGTTGGGCAGGGATGCTAGAAGAAACGCGCGATGATTCATCCAACTTTTGTTCGGCGTGTTTTACGGGAGAATATCCGGTGCCAATTTCTGAGCCATTGAAAAGCGCTAAGCTTCTTTTGGAAAAAAAACCTATTTCCCTAGAAGCGATCGCCGCTGTGTAGTCTCTGAACAGGGGGTTTAAGCCCCTTGTTTCTGCAATTTAGATGTTTATCAGGTCTTTTTTGAAGACGCAAAACCCTACTCGATATTGGCAACTCGAAAGCCCATTTCACACTCAAACTGCTTAGGATTTTGATGATTAATTTGATTCAGCACCCGTCCACATCGAAGCTTTCCGCTTGACCAGCGCGGCTGCCCACTTTCATCTGCCATCAAACAGGATTGACATACCTGCTTTGGGGAAATTAGCTGATTATCCATCAAGATGACAAGCACAGTGACCTCCAACGAAGCCGTGATTCTCTAATTCCATCTTAAGTTAAGACTTTGGGGATGATGTGTCATAGATTACAGAGCTTAATGCGTTTAAGCCGTTGTTTCGGTGAGGATTTGAAATGGCGATTGATGTGAAAGATTTTCTTGCGGGTGCTTGGCAGTCTATCCAGGGTGGCTAAGAAGGCAAAATGGAGTGTATGATAAATCCTTCTGTAAGCGGTTCAAGCACCCTAATTTCTGTGTTGTGCGATCGCTAACAACCGACCCAAATCATCCCAAAATCAGCGGTTGATTTTTGAGCCAAGCCAAACTGATGATCTAAATCCTTATTAACATGGATATCTATTGTTTTGAAATTTTGTTTAGGGGTTTTGTGTGACCAATAATAATTTAGATTTTCTTGCCAAAGCCGATCCGGCGATCGCTGCCATTATTGACCGCGAATTAAGTCGCCAGCGCGATCATTTAGAAATGATTGCTAGCGAAAACTTTACTTCAGCCGCCGTGATGGCGGCTCAAGGATCTGTTTTAACCAATAAATATGCTGAAGGGTTGCCGGGTAAACGCTACTACGGCGGCTGTGAGTTTGTGGATGAAGCGGAACAGTTGGCGATCGATCGCGCAAAACAATTGTTTGGTGCCGCTCATGCTAACGTGCAGCCCCACTCCGGTGCCCAGGCAAACTTTGCGGTGTTCCTCAGCTTGCTGGAACCGGGCGACACCATTATGGGCATGGATTTGTCTCACGGTGGACATTTGACCCACGGTTCACCGGTGAATGTGTCTGGCAAATGGTTTAAGGCGCATCACTATGGGGTTAGCGCTGAAACTGAGCAATTAGACTATGACCAAATCCGCGATCTCGCCTTGCAGCATCGTCCAAAGCTGTTAATCTGCGGCTATTCAGCCTATCCACGGGTAATCCACTTTGACAAGTTTCGGGCGATCGCGGATGAAATAGGAGCCTATCTTCTCGCAGATATTGCCCATATCGCTGGATTGGTTGCTACTGGGCATCATCCCAGCCCGATTCCTCACTGTGATGTTGTCACCACTACCACCCACAAAACTTTGCGCGGTCCCCGTGGAGGCTTGATCCTCACCCGCGATCCAGACTTGGGTAAAAAATTAGATAAAGCAGTATTTCCTGGCTCTCAAGGCGGTCCTTTAGAACACGTGATTGCTGCAAAAGCGATCGCGTTTGGAGAAGCTCTCAAGCCAGAGTTTAAGACTTATTCTGGACAGGTGATTGAAAACGCTCGGGCTTTAGCAGGTCAGCTTCAGGCGCGTGGACTGAAAACCGTTTCAGGTGGCACCGATAATCATCTGATGCTGGTCGATCTGCGATCCATTGGCATAACGGGCAAATTGGCGGATCAATTGGTCAGCGGCGTGAATATCACTGCCAACAAAAATACGGTTCCTTTTGATCCAGAATCGCCCTTCGTCACGAGCGGTTTGCGCTTAGGGTCGCCTGCCATGACCACACGCGGCATGGGCACCCCTGAATTTGTTGAAATCGGCAACATCATCAGCGATCGCCTGCTGAACCCAGAAGATGATCAAGTAGCGCAAGATTGCCGCGATCGCGTTGCAACTCTTTGCGATCGCTTTCCGCTCTATCCTCACCTACAAGCCCCGGTTCCTGCTCTCGTTTGAGCGATCGCCCTGATGCGTAAGCCTTGAAGGTAATACTCAAACGCGATGTGCAACTTTCCGGATTCCCCATCCTGCTCTCTCTGAAGATACAAGGGTGGGCTGATTTTTGTTGCACATCAGGTACTCAATTAAGTTTCTAGGAATCAGTCGTCGTAATTGCCTAACAAGTATATGATTGGTGGATTTACTATACGGTAGACCTGAGCGATCGCGTTTGCAAGCACTCTCATCGTTCAAAAGCGGCAACATCAGTATGGACGACTTCAACATCGCTAAGGATAAAGCCTTTGGCATCGTTCCCATTTTGCAAAATGGCGATGAGCATCAATTTTTGTTAATTCAGCACCATGCAGGACATTGGGGCTTTCCTAAAGGGCACGCAGATCCAGGCGAAACAGATGTCCAGGCTGCTTGCCGTGAATTTGAGGAGGAAACAGGCATCACCCGTTTCACCTTGCTAGGCGACGCATCTTTTTCAGAACAATATCCCTTCACTCGCGGCAGCAAAAAATTCAACAAAACCGTAATTTATTATCCGGCATTTGTGCAGTCAGCAATAGTCAATTGTCAGCCAGAAGAAATTAAAGATTACGATTGGCTACCCTACGATCTCGCGATCGCGCGGCTGACCTTTGATGGCGCACGGCGGGTATTAACCGAAGTGCAGCAGTATTTGAAGAAGGGGCGGCATGACCTCCCGCGCTCCTAAAAATCGCACTCTGGAACTGACCGAAGAGGATCGCGCTCGGTTGCGATCGCGGCTAATCTTACAACCGCCTGCATCTGGCTTTTCAGATCCGCCCCAAGGAACGCTACTGGGGGATTGTTTGGTTTGGGCAACGCTCCTGCCCAAGAACTGTGTGGATCTGTTGATTCTCGATCCGCCCTACAACCTGACCAAAGACTTTCACGGCAATCGATTTACCCGCCAAACCATTGAGGCTTACACGCTCTGGTTTGATGACGCGATCGCCACACTCAAACCCCTCCTCAAACCCACGGCATCCATCTACATCTGTGCCGACTGGTTCTCCTCCATCTCTACCTTTGCCGTTGCCGCAGCCCACTTCACCGTCCGCAACCGCATCACCTGGGAACGCGAAAAAGGACGGGGAGCCAAATCCAACTGGAAAAACTCCAGCGAAGATATCTGGTTTTGTACCCTGTCTGATGACTATATCTTCAACGTGAATGCCGTCAAACTCCGGCGCAAAGTGCTTGCCCCCTATCGCCAAAACGGACTGCCCAAAGATTGGCAAGAAACCGCCGATGGCAACTTCCGCGACACCCATCCCTCCAACCTGTGGACAGATATCACCATCCCTTTTTGGTCAATGCCCGAAAACACTGATCATCCCACTCAAAAAAGCGAAAAGCTCCTAGCCCGTCTCATCCTTGCCAGTAGCAACCTTGGAGACACGGTGCTTGATCCGTTTTTAGGCAGCGGCACCACCTCGGTCGTCGCCAAAAAACTAGGCAGACGCTACCTCGGCATCGATCTCAACGAAAATTACTGTCTTTTAGCAGAGAAACGCCTGGAATTGGCAGAACTGAACAAAACCATTCAGGGCTACACAGACAGCGTATTTTGGGAGCGAAACACACTGGGGCAGCAAAAGCAAAAGAGCTAAGTCAGGACTTACGCAAATCAACCGAAATTTGCCCCCCGACCCCCAATTCTGGGGGAGCTAGAGATCAAAGTCCCCCAGAATTGGGGGATTTAGGGGGCGAGTGCGTAAGTCCTCTAAGGGAATCAGGGCGATCGCGAATTTAAGATTGAGTAAAAAATCTACTGCTACTCCCGCTTTTGTAGATTGATTGGCTGATCGGAAAAAGGGGCGGTCGGTTAGACCTGCCCCAAATGTTAGTTCTTCAGGACTTACGCAAAAAAAACTTCACCCCTTGAAAAAGGAACTTTCAAGGCTTCCTCTTTTGAAGGGGAGCTAAGAAGGATCGAGGCTCCAAGCTTCAAGTGCGTAGGTTCTATTACTTCTACTTTCGCGCGGCTTTGAAAACAGTTAAGCAGCCCACTTTTGAGCCACCACTTCAGCCAAATCTACAACCCGCTGACTGTAGCCCCATTCGTTGTCATACCAAGCGATCACTTTTACTAAGTCTCCTCCCATAACGATGGTCAAATCTGCATCGACGATCGCCGACTCAGATGAACCTGCATGGTCACTAGAGACGAGAGGCAAATCACAATATTTGATAATGCCTTTCATGGAACCTTCAGCAGCATTTCTCAGCACCTCATTCACCTGTTCGGCGATCGTGCTTTTCTCAACTTGAACCACCAGATCCACAATCGACACATTGGGAGTGGGCACCCTTAGGGCAATGCCGTTCAGCTTGCCAGCAAGTTCAGGAAGAACCAGAGCAACGGCTTTAGCCGCGCC
>JBBSCL010000116.1:0-8127 GCA_038250345.1 Leptolyngbyales cyanobacterium | reverse complement strand
CTAAATGAAGCGCTTTAGGTGCAGATTTTGGCAAGGTTCTTACCTCAGCGAAGGATATCACAATAAGAGTAGCCTAACTTCCGCCTTCTTGTACTAGTGCCAAGCGACTCGCGGCTTTCCAGTCGAGCACGGGCGGCAGTGACCCTTGATCAATCCAGTGCGCTAACAGATAAGCATACGCCTACGGCAGGCTGCGCCAACAGCGACAGAACCAGCCAACGATAGACCCCTAACTTCGTGCTTTGCCCAAAGCAATGCAGCCCAAACTGGTGCTTTGCGGTTTTGAAAAAGCCCTCAATCGCCCAACGCTTGTGCCCCAACCGCACTAGATACGCCCCAGAGTAAGGATAGGTGGAAACCACAAAGCGCAATTCTCGCTTGCCCTCAGCCCGTTTGAGCCAAAACCAGGAAACCGTGAGAGGGTAGTCGATGCCCTTGCGGTAAACCTGTAGACCGCGCTGGGCGTGACGATACAGGTCCTTGAGACACCGCCCGTCTTGCAGGGTGCGATTGCCTCGCAGCCCCAGCACCGCTCGCCAAGAGCGCTGACGCACCGCATGGAGAAACTCAATCGTGCCAAATTCCGTATCTGCTTGCACCAACACGATTCTGCCTTTAACCAGGGACTGGGGGACGGTTGCCAACAACTTGCACGCCAATTGAACCGGACTGGGGTGTCCCTTGCCACGCCAGACCCGAAAACTCCAGGGCACTCTCCATTCCCCTACCACCAGATAGAGCACCACCAGATGCAGACCCCGTTTTCGATTGAGCATCCGCACCCAAGGGTCTGGAGCATTGGGATCCTCTGTCGGGGTACTCAAATGCCGAAACTTGCCGCTCTTCTCCAAGGTGCTCAAGTCAATCAAGATCCGCACCGGACTGCTCGGATGAGGAGGATGTCAAGCGATCTGCTCCAAGATGGCTTGTCGGGTCGCTCGAATCACACGCCGAGTGCACCAGAGATAGTGGTTAAGCAATCGACTTAACGAACTGGGCGTTTTTACCTGGGTATGTTGGGGTAGGCATGTCCTTGGGCTTCTAGAAATAGCCCCAATAGGGCATTGAGACTGGCTTTTTGATACTCACTAGGCATCAGGCATAAGAGGCTATACACTAGCCCTTGGGCATGTTGAAGGATAGTTTCCATAACCGTCTTCTGATTTTTTTACTACGCCTTTTTTTTCAGATTTTGCCTCCTTTGGCAACCCCTATTGAGATTGGTGCAAGATCTCAGTTAACCAAGAAAGGCGATCGAGAGGGGAAGTCAACGTCATATAATTCAACTCAAATAGGTCTTATTCCAACTTTTCTAGGGCATCCCGTACATCGACTAGATGGTTGTTAAATACCTCTAAAGCGGCATCTAGAATCTTAAAAATGGCAGGGTCGCGGATGGAGTAGAACACAAAGTTTCCCTGCTTGCGGCTTGTAACCAAGTTGCGGCTCCGTAATACAGCTAACTGTTGGGATATCGACGAAGGTTCTATTTCCAGCCACTCTGCAATATCATTCACACTGCGTTCTCCCACTCGCAGAGCATCAAGAATCTGAATCCGCACCGGATTAGACAATACCTTAAATAGATCGGATTTAAAGTAGCTGGGTTTAAAGGACATCTTATTTATCTGAGTATCTTCATAGTTTTTCAGCCAAATTAGCATTGCACTGCGCGCTCATACAAGGAACAGCCTGACCTAAACTGGAGGATTTAACGTATTGAGTTCTGTCGTAACGCGTTCAATGAACTCCTGCCACTGCTTCAGAGTGTTTGAATCTGGTTGCTGACAGAGTGGCAGCATTTCGGGATCAGTCCGGAGCAGTCTCGATTCATAAAGATCGAGCGTTTGCTGAACGAAATCGAACTTATCAGTCAGTTCTCTGATGGCATCTGCGAGTTCAACCAGTACATCAAGTTTTTCCTCTGAGGAGTCTGCAATGGTATCACTGTCGTAAGCTGCTAAATGATTGTGAGGCATAGATTGTGAAGGTTATGGTTTAATCAGCAATCAGGGATTGATGTCAATTCAATGTGATGAGTGTTTGCAACGCCGAGGTTCGAGATCGCCAATTCCCAACCTTCTAGCCCATCCTTAGCTTCAATCACGTTGTAGCTTCGCCAGCGCAGAAACTCAGAGATAAACTCGCGAAGCCATCCGTCATCAACCACTAAGGATTATGGATTAAATAATATCGAACATTTCGGTTGTACGGGCTTAGCATTCGGCAGGTGACTCTGCTTGAGTTGCAAGAATTTTTGCCCGAATGCTAAGCCCCTACCAGATCTCGAACTTGTTTAATTCTCATTCCTAAGATTGTTTTCATGCGTCGATTTCAATCAAAACTAATTGATTAAACGAGAGCTAGTGCTGATAGGCTTTCCGCTGAGTTTGTACCTGCCGTAATCGATCCAAGCATTTTGAAATCGTTATGGTGCCATCATCGTAGGTCGTCAGCAGCTTTTGATCACAAACGCTCTCTGAACAACCCTTGGCGTGTTTCCGATATTGATTCAGCATATTTGGCGAAACTTGCTGGTTCAATTCATTGGAGATAATAATGATTTCAGGTCTACAGTAATCAAACACTTCTGGGCAATAGCTTTCTTCTCGCCCATGATTAGCAGCGACAAACATATTGACCTGTCGCAAGCGCTTGCAAAACTCAGCATCCTTGAGTAGTTCTCGCCATCCTTCTGTTTCCAGATCACTGGGAAAGACAATATGGATATCTCGATAGGATACAAACGTGACTAAGCTGAGGTTGTGAGCATCCTGGGAGTTTGGATAATTATTCCAGAAAAAGGAAAAATCAATCCCATGAATTTTCATTGACTGGCTGACTTTGGGACACCGCGAATTTTGGTCTGCCGTGAGCACATTGCTAAACCGTTGATTTGCCACATCTAATTCATGATATCGATCAGCAGCAAGTGAAGGGTTCGCCACTAAGAAATGAACGGCTAAACCATCGATCAGGGTTTGTCTCAAAAAATCAGAGAGACCTGCTAAATGCTCTTTGCCATAGGCAGGAACAATCAAACAGTCTAGAGACGTGCAGTGCTGTTGCAAGAGGTGCTGTGACGGATTGAATCCACTGCGGGTGCTGTAACCAAAGTCAATCAGAATCGTATGATGATCACCTGTGCTAAGAGCGGCACAGAAGCCCTGTTCAACGTCAAAAATTTTAATGTCTAACATCTTTTTACTCCGAGTGAAATACTTTGTGCTGATGATTGAGTAAACGTTTTATCCATGCTTGATATACCTCAGGCTGTTTTAACTGATAAGTCTTCGATCGCTGGGTGATCACCTCTACCGACTCACTTGGAGACTGTTGGATCGTAATTGTTCCAACCTTGCTGGTTGTTAAGACTCTGGCTTGTCTTGATGATTTCTGAACCCGTTGCATCTGGCGCTCATAGCGGTATATCGCCGTGGAAGAATGGGAATGACAACTGTGGTTAGAAACAAGAATGAGTTCGGGTTTGCAATCGCTGAATACCTCTGAGCAGTAGCCATTTTCTTGTCCGTGATTTGAGGCGACCAATACGTTGACCTGGCGAAGCTGGTCACGAAATCTAGAGTTTCGCAATAAAGCACACCAGCCTTCCGTCTTCAAGTTTCCAGGAAAGAGAATATTGATTCCTTGATAAGACAGGAACGTGACTAAGCTGAGGTTGGGGAAATCAAGGAATTCTGGATAGGTATTCCAGAAGAAAGAAAGTTCTACAGCTCCCAGGTGAACCGTTCGTTCCACATTTCCAGATCGCTGACGCGCATCATGCAACAAGTTGAGCGCGTTGCATGTGCTAAAGTTCCGCACGATTAGCTCAGGTAGACTTTCGGCATCAATTGATGGATTGATCAGTAGATGATCTATGGAGAAGCAATTGCTGAAAGAATGCCCAATGAGGTCATAGAAGCCTGCTAGACTGCCTTCCGTGAAGGTAGGCATAATTAGGTAATTAAGGCGGCGTGTGGAGTTACCGAACAAATATCGGGTGGGATGAAAACCGCTTTGAGCATTGTAGCCGCAGCCAATCAGAATTTGATGGCGATCGCCCACTTCAACTGCGGCACAAAACCCATGATCCACATCGAAAAGTTTGATCTTTACCATAGTTGTTGCTCAATTATGAATGGGCTTTCAGCGAAGTCCAAAATCAAATACCACATCGTAAGTCGTATCAGGAGACATTTTCGCTAAGAACTGCAAGTGCTCTTCAGCCACAGTTCGAGAGCTAAACTGAGCGATTACGGTATTTTGTGCATTGGAGTGGCGACGGACAACGCACCAGAAGGGGGGTGAGAGTGGCGCATCGTCTGGCTCATTGTGTTCAATACGAGGAGTCTCGGTATACATCTTTAACCCAGTAGCGAAAGAGCTATGGGCATTAAAGGGGTCATGCCCATAGGTGATGACAATTGCAGCCGAGAGGTAAAACGTCTCTCTCGGTTGCTGCTTGCCACACCCTAACACAAGTGCTAGACTATATGCAAGACTTTGCAGATTATTAGATATAGAGATATGCAAATGCAAAGGTTAACGGATGTCAATGTGCCCTTCAAACCCAGTTGCTTCAAGACAGAGATCTTCAAAGTGCTGTCTAATCCGGTGCGGATTCAAATTCTAGACACGCTTCGGTGTGGTGAGAACAGCGTCAATGCCATTGCGGAGTGGCTGGAGGTAGAAGCCTCTTCAATCTCTCGACAACTCGCAATTTTGCGGCGCTACGACCTAGTAATTAGTCGTCGAGAAGGCACTCATGTGTTTTATTCTGTACGCGATCGTGATCTCTTCAAGGTTTTGGATGCGGCACTAGAGGTCTTCAACAACCACCTGGTTGAGATTCGCAACAGTTTGGAACAACTGGAATGAAGGCGGCAACTCTAATTCGGATGTTAAGCAGGAGGGTCTTTGAACCCAATGACAGTAATCAATAGTTTCAGTGGTGATCTACGGGTGTGGCTCAATCGTACGTTTGGTCACTGGCGGGGTGACTTAACGGGTGGTCTAACGGCTGCTGTGGTGGCTCTACCTTTAGCCCTGGCATTTGCAGTTGCGAGTGGAGTAGACCCCAAAGCGGGGCTTTATACCGCGATCGTGGCAGGCATTGTCGCAGCCGTCTTTGGTGGCTCCCCAGTCCAAATCACCGGACCGACGGGCGCAATGGCAGTCATTTTGGTGGGCATTGTTGCCAAATATGGCATTGAGAAGGTCTGGATTGCTGGGGTAATGGCAGGGATCATCCAGGTGGCTCTGGGTGTTGCCAAACTCGGTAGGCTCGTCAAGTTCATTCCCTATCCGGTCACCGCAGGCTTTACGAATGGCATTGCGGTGATTATTTTTTGTGGACAGTTGAACAACTTTTTTGGGCTACAATTGCCCCGCAGTGAGCATTTCCTGCCTGGGTTATGGCAGACCGTGACCCATCTGGAAGGGGTGAGTGGGGCAGCCGTTGGCTTGGCAGTAGTCGTGATTGTGACTAAGCTCTTTTGGGCACGGATGACAATAGCCATACCGGGTTCGTTGGTGGGATTGGTGCTGGCAACGGCGATCGCTTCCGTCTTTCATCTCAACGTGCCCACGATTGGCTCGATTCCCCAATCTTTACCGTTGCCGCACACCATTCCCCACTGGAATGACTTTGGGTTGATACGGGAATTAATCACGCCAGCGTTAGCTTTAGCCGCCTTGGGCAGCATTGAATCTCTACTTTCGGCAGTGGTCGCGGATGGGATGACGGTCAGCGAGAAGCACAACAGCGATCGCGAGTTAATTGGTCAGGGTTTAGCCAATATCGTGGTGCCGTTCTTTGGCGGCATTCCGGCAACGGGGGCGATCGCTCGCACGGCTGTGAATGTGCGATCAGGCGGTAAAACCCGGTTGTCTGGTGTAATTCACGGTCTTGCCCTGGCAATCATTATTCTTACCCTGGCACCGTTAGCCGCACAAATCCCGCTGGCAGCCTTGGCAGGCATTTTGATGGTGACCAGTGTGCGGATGATTGAATGGGAGGCGATCGGGTTATTGATGCGGGCAACCTATTCTGACTTCGCAGTGATGATTCTCACCTGGACTGTCACCATTTTCTTTGACCTGGTACTGGCAGTCGAAGTCGGGCTGATTGCGGCAGGGGCTTTGTTCATCAAACGCATGAGTGAGTTGAGTTTGGTCAAAGTGCCTGAAACAGAAGCTTTTCCCCCCGGTATCTCGCTGGAGCTAACCAAGCAAATTGCCGTTTATCGAATTGATGGTCCCGTATTCTTTGGCGCGGCTGAGCGATTTGTCACCTTTTTGCGGGATGAGCCTGAAGTCAAATATCTGATTTTGCGGATGCGGTTTGTGCCCAATATGGATACCACTGGACTGGTGGCACTGGAAGATATTTATCACGATTTGAAACGGCATGATTGCCGCTTACTGTTCAGTGGGTTGCAGCCAGAAGTCCGCACGCTTCTGGAGCGCACTGGTTTACTAGCTAAAATTGGACGCGAAAACTGTTTTGAAACCACGGATGCAGCTATCTGTGCGTTAAACCCTGATTTAGAAGCCTGCAAACGCGGCTTGGCTTCCAACCTGCGATCGGAAGAATTGGTTGCCTGAGTATTGTTAAACCTGCGTTGGGAGGCAGTGATGGTGTCAGATCAAGCAAACGTTTTAACCCTGGAGCAAGAAGCGCTGATTCCGGTTTATCAAGCCAAGTGGCGTGAAATGACCCTTTCTACAGAGCCGATTGATCCTCAAGTCGCGACATCCGTACTCAGCGACCTCTATGCCAAACTGAGGTTGCCTCAACCCACCTTTCAGTTTTTTGATAGCCCTTATGCAGCATTGAGCAGTGGCATATTAGAGCAGGCTGGTGACTCAATTCATTGTCGATTAGAGAATTGGTTAGAAAATCTACTTTGGTCACTGTTGAGACGGCAGCCGCTTTTGCAAGATCTCGATGATCAGCTTTGGCGGCTCACTGGTAGTCAATTTGCTAGCAACTTAGATTATTTGTTGCAAAGTCAGTTAGAAGAACAATTACCAGACTATTTCTCCAAAAGGCTCTGGAATCACCTGGCTCATTGTCTTCAACCCCAACTATGGCAAGACTATCATGGCAGTTGGTTTGACTTTTTCATATCGATACTCAACTACCCCCACAATGTGAAGGAGTGGGAAATTCTGCAAACATTGGGTCAACATTGTGGTTGGATTTTTCCTTATGCCAATCTCTGTATTATCTGTGGGCGACCGACTAAGCTCCTGCTAGATGATGAGAATCAGTTTCATGCAGAAGGAGAACCTGCGATTCAATTTGCGGATGGGTTTGGAGCATATGTCTATCACGGGATAAGATTGCCCCCAAAATATAGTGTATTGCCTCCTGCTCAGTGGCGATCGCGGTGGCTTTTAGAGGAAACCGATCCTGAACTCAAACGAGTGTTGATTCAAGGCATCGGCTATTCCCGGCTTTGTCGAGAATTATCCGTGACTCAACCAGTATAGCATTACGCATATACGTTAGGACGCTGATTAAAGGCAACATCAACACACTCCCGAAAGCTATCAAACTCATCCCACCGTTGCCTCATCCAATTCTTGAGGATAAACCACCACCGCTCAATCTTGTTGAAGTCTGGTGAATAGGTAGGCAGATACCAAAGCTCACATTCTGCTTGCGCCACCCTATCCTCAATGCTTTGAGAGTGGTGAAAACTGGCATTATCGATGACGATTGCATCGCCAGGGTACAATTGCGGCAACAGACACTCCTCTAACCACAACTCAAACAAATCCCGGTTGCACGACCCTGTAAAGGTCATCGGTGCAAAAACCTTCCCTTACCTCAGCGCCGCAATCCAACTGATTCTTTCGATACGTTTGCCCGATTTGAAGGCGTGGAAGCGTTCCCCAATCTCGCAGTAGCCATAGGGATACTCATCTCGATTATCAATCCTTGCTTCATCTACATACACTATCTGAGCCGCTGTTTTGGTCTTCAATCGTTCCTGAAACTCTTGGCGCTTGATTTCATCGCGCTCTTGATACCCATTCGACTCGACGCTCGCGCTACAGGTGTTTTGCACCGCTTGTGAATCAATCAGCAGTAAGGTTGTCCACTTTGGTTTTTTT